>WREZ01000134.1 GCA_009779045.1 Candidatus Bathycorpusculum sp.
GCCATGTGCTTTACCGCCCTATCCCCCAACATAGACTTCTTCAACTACCCTATATTCCTCTTTATCACCCCTATGCTCTTTTTAAGCGGCACATTCTTCCCTCTATCCTCTCTTCCACAAGCCATCCAAGGCATAGCATTAACAGCTCTGCCCCTAACACACATAGTAAACCTCACACGCGGCGCCCTAACAGGCACAACAGAAACCCTCCTAGGACTAAACACACAAACACTAATCCCCCTAAGCATCCTGTGGATAGCCATTATAGCTATACTATTCTTCATAATCAGCATAAACCTAATGAAAAAACGCTTAATCCGCTAAAAAAACTAAAGACACACATCCAAAACCTCAGCAATAACCAAATAAAACGCAGCCAACCCCTTCCAACAACCCCAACCCTCCGCAATTTGCCGCGCCTCCAACGCCGAAATAGATCTACTATTGCAATAATAACGAGAAATAACCCGTCTCAACCCAAAATCATCCGCAGGCAAAACATCAAACCGACCCATACCCCTAAGAACCGTTAACTCCGCAGTCCAAACACCCACCCCCCTAATATCATCCAATACAGAAACAACCTCACCCAAAGACCCCTCTCTCATTCCTTCTAAATCCAAACACCCATCAACAACCCGCTTAGCCACCCCATAAATATAGTCCGCCTTACGCATACTCAAACCCGCCTGCCTAATCCTCTCAACCCCCGCCATCACTAAAGCCGTAGCAGACGGAAACGCAAAAAACTCCTCACCCCCAACACTTACCCTATCCCCAAACATAACAGCCAATCGCTCCTCAATATTACGAGCAACTTTAATAGAAATCTGCTGCTCCACAATAGCATCAACAAACGCTTCAAAAACCGTAGGCGTCACAGGAAACTTAAAACCACATAACCTCTGCGTTACCTGAGACATCACATGATCCCCCTTTACATAATCATAAAAATGGGTCAAAGGCAAGTTTAAACTAAAAATCTGACTAACCACCCCTTGAACTTTATGAATAGTCTCTATTGAAAGCTTATCCTCAGCATACAATTCAAGTATCAACTTTGGTTTATCCACAGAACCTTCTAAAACAAGCCTCACCCAAACAAGATTCTCATTAACATTTATCACCTGTGAAAAATAGCCCTCTTGAAAACTTCTAACCCTTCGATTTCCATCAGCAAAAACAAGAGCACTTAGAGCTAAATCAAATGGAGCTAAAGGCTCAATATGTACCACTGTTTTCTGTGTCATGTACTTCCCTGTCTGTTTATTTTTATAACCTTTTTGGAATAATAATGTTTACAGTAGCACAAATGTTTTAATTAAGAATAACGTTACAAGCATGCGATACAATATGACACGCCTAGTTATTCGGATCGGAGGCTCGGTTGTAGCTTCACCTGTCAACATTGATTTAATGAGTAAATATGTTGACCTTGTTAAGCAGATTAAACTTCAAGGTCATGATGTTGCTGTTATTATAGGCGGAGGTATTTTGGCTAGAGAATTTATAGGTATTGCTAAAAACCTAAATCTTGAACCTGTAGCTCAGGATCGTATTGCTATTTCAGTTTCCCGGTTGTATGCGCAATTGTTTATGGAAAAACTTGGTGATCTTGGATATGGGAAAGTTGCTACTACACTTGATGAAGTAGCTGAATGTTTTTCACAGGGTAAAATTGTTGTAATGGGTGGTTTAAAACCTGGGCATACCACTGATACGGTGGGTGCGTTAGTAGCTGAACGGTTAGCTGCGGATTTATTGGTTAAGGGGACTGATCAAGAGGGTGTTTACACTAAGGATCCTCGTAAGTTTGTTGATGCCGTAAAGTTGGATCAGATGAGCTTTGATGATTTGGGGCAGGTGCTTGAGTGTAGTGAGCATAAGGTGGGTATTCATCAGGTAATTGATTCTATGGCTATTGATATTTTGAAGCGTAATCATGTAAAATTAGTTGTTTTTAACGGTTTTAAACCTGAGAATTTGCTTTTAGCTGCTGATGGTAAACAAATTGGGACTGTAGTTATCTAATCTTTTTGTTATACGTTCTTTTTTGTGAGTTTGGTTTAAGTGTTTTCTTTTTGGTTTATTTGGTAAATTTAACATACCTTTATATTGCGCGTTTTTTTATCTAATAGTATTACTGAATTGGAGTGATGTGAAAATGTCAACTATAGTTGAAGCAATTGACCTTAGGAAAACCTATATGTTAGGTAAGGTTCCAGTTGAGGCGTTGCGTGGTATTAATTTTAGAGTGGAAGCTGGCGATTTTGTTTCTATTCTTGGTCCTTCTGGTAGTGGTAAATCTACTTTGCTTAATCTTGTTGGTGCTTTGGATAAGCCGACTTCTGGTACTTTGCGTGTTGGTGGTGTAGATGTTAGTAAGTTAAATGATAATGGTTTATCTAATTTGCGTTTGAAGATTGGGTTTGTTTTTCAGTTTTTTAATTTGATTCCTCGTTTGTCTGCTAAGGCAAATGTAGAGTTAGCAATGTCTGTAGCTGATATGAGTATGGCTGAGCGTAGTAAACGTGCGGCGGGTTTGCTTAATGCTGTTGGTTTAAAGGATCGTATGTATCATAAGCCTTCTGAGCTTAGTGGTGGTCAGCAGCAGCGTGTTGCTATTGCGCGGGCTTTAGCAAATAAGCCCAAGTTTTTGTTACTTGATGAGCCTACAGGTAATGTTGACTCTAAGACAGCTGCTGAGGTAATAGCTTTAATTCATAAAATTAACAAAGAGAATAGTGTTAGTATCATTATGGTTACTCATGACCAGAAATTGGCTCGTGAAGCTCGAAGAACCGTGCAAATGGTTGATGGCGAAATAGAATCGGATATGGTGAATTGATATGAAACTGTTTGATATTTTTGGTTATTCTTTTAGTGCAATAAGGCTTCGTAAACTTCGTGCAGCGCTAACTATTTTAGGTGTTGTTATTGGTATTATTGCAATAGTGGCTTTGCTCTCTATTACTCAAGGGTTGCAGGTAGCTATTAGTGGTCAGTTAAATCAGGGTTTATCTGCTAATTCTTTAATTGTTATCCCTGGTGGTAGTAGTTCCGATCAGAGAGATTCTGGTTTAGGTGTAAGTTTTGGTAGTAGTGGTTCTGATTCAGGTTTTAGTTTGTATCTTAATCAAACCTCAGATATTGAGAGTTTATCTTCAAATATTACCAGTGCTCTTGCGATAATTCAGCGGTCTGGACGGATTTACTTAGGTGATCTAAATCGTAGTGTTACTATTTATGGTGTTGACTATGCTGTTTATGCACAAACTTATAGTACTTTTGAGGCTGAATCCGGAGTAATTCCTCTTAATCCACAAAATGATACTATTGTAGTTGGTAGCCGAGTAAGTGACCCTGGACAAAATGGTACACAATTTATTATTCCAGGTGATGATGTAGCTTTGCTTTGGCTTAATGCAACAGTGTTACCTCCCATATATGAGAATTATACAGCATATGTTAGTGGCGTTTTAGGCTCTGTTGGCGGTTTTAGCTTTGTAGGGCCATCAGACACTGGCGTATATATTCCCCTATCCACTGCTGCAAGCTTCTTTGACACCGATACATGTGATATGATAATTGTAACAGTTACCAGCAATGATAATGCAACAATTACCGAAGTTACCAACCTAATCAAAGAATATTACGATGGACAAGTCGCAGTAATCTCTCCAGACGCTATAAACTCTGTATTACAAACGGTCTTTAGCTCTATACAACTATTCTTAGTAGGCATTGCAGCCATATCTTTGCTAGTTGCCGGTATAAGTATCATGAATATTATGATAGTCTCATTAATTGAACGCACACGAGAAATCGGCATCCTTAAAGCATTAGGTATGAAAAGCAGAACAGTACTAATGATATTTCTCGGCGAATCCGTAATCATAGGTTTTATAGGCGCAATTCTAGGTATAATTGGCGGATGGGGACTAGCTAATTTTGTTACATGGTTACTTGGCACAGGCTTACTTGGAACCGGAGGAAACATTGCTATTACTCCTGTAATATCCCCCACAGTGATAATTGGAGCCCTATGCTTTGGTGTTGGTATAAGTGTAATCTTTGCACTATATCCCGCATGGCGCGCCTCCAAACTTAGACCCGTAGACGCCCTAAGGCACGAATAAAAACACAAACCACTTTCTTTTTTCTTTCTTTTTCCTGACTAATATGACACTAGAATATATATAACAACTAATAGTATTAGTTACTAACAACAAATAAAGGAGGAAACCAACATCAGCACATTATGCTCAAAATGTCCATTCTTTCAAGTAGCGCCCCTTATAAAACGTAAAAATGCACGAAAAAGATGTCGCATAGAACCCCAAAGACAACTACGAATTTATAAGTGCAACGACTTTCCCTCCAAAAACGTATTCAACTTTTTCACAAACAAAAAATAAACAGCACCCTTCTATTTGTGGTATCTTAAAAGTATCAAGTATTTAGC
>WREZ01000135.1 GCA_009779045.1 Candidatus Bathycorpusculum sp.
CAGCAGGTGTTGATATAGTTGCGCCCTCATCCATGATGGATGGGCAAGTTGCTGCAATCCGCGAAGCCTTAGATGATGAGGATCTTGAACAAACATCCATTTTGGCTTACTCTGCCAAGTATGCATCATCATTTTTTGGGCCATTTCGTGAAGCTGCCGCCTCTGCGCCAAGCTTTGGTAACCGTAAAAGTTACCAAATGAGTCAAGGTAACCTAAAAGAAGCTTTACGTGAAATTGAGCTGGACATAAACGAGGGTGCTGACATGGTAATGATTAAACCTGCTTTAGCATACTTAGATGTTATTAGTCTTGCAAAATCTACCTTTGATGTACCTATAGTTGCCTACAATACTAGCGGCGAGTACTCTCTAGTTAGAGCGGCCTCTTTGAATGGTTGGATAGATGAACAAGCTGTTATACATGAAATCTTGACAAGTATTAAACGTGCAGGTGCTGACATGATTATTACTTATCATGCTAAAAATGTAAACGCTTGGTTGAACTATACTTGAGCCAAGATCTCTCTTGCTCTCAGATGCTCTTTGAACGGGCTAAAAAAATTTTACCTGGGGGCGTAAACAGCCCCGTTAGAGCATTTAGTCCCTATCCATTTTTTGTCAAACACGCTTTAGGCTCTAAAATATTTGATGTTGACGGTAAAGCCTACATTGACTACTGCAATGCTTATGGTGCCATGCTATTTGGTCACGCTTACCCCAAAATCATGGAAGCTGTTAAAACTCAACTATCAAATGGCACCCTCTATGGGGCTCCAACTGAACAGGAAGTAGCCTTTGCAGAATTAATTAAACAAGCCTCTCCTTGCATGGAAATGATGCGACTTGTTAATACTGGAACAGAGGCTACAATGCATGCCATTCGTGCTGCAAGGGGTTACACTGGACGCAAAAAAATCATCAAATTCGAAGGTTGTTTCCATGGTTCTCATGATAACGTACTTGTTAAAGCCGGTTCAGGCGCTGCAACTTTTGGCACCCCAAACTCTATAGGTATTCCTGAAGAGACAACAAAAAACACCATCGTCTTACCATACAACAATATTGCCGCTATAGAAACTGTTTTGGAACAAGAAGGTAACGAAATTGCAGCCATAATTGTTGAACCTATCCTCGCAAATGTCGGTTTAATCTTACCAAAAACCAATTACTTAGCAACTCTGCGCAAATTAACCAACAAATATGGTGTTGTACTTATTTTTGATGAGATAATAACAGGTTTTCGTCTCGCATTAGGTGGTGCTCAAGAATACTTTAACATTAAACCTGACATGGCAACACTTGGCAAAATACTTGGAGGCGGTTTTCCAGTGGCCGCTTTTGGTGGCAAAGCTGAAATCATGCAAACAATCTCCCCTGTGGGTGGTGTATATCAAGCGGGAACTTTTAGTGGCAATCCAATATCTGCAATAGCAGGTTACACCACGATTAACATTTTAAAACAGAAAAAGAACGAAATTTATCCACAACTAGAAAAGAATACTTACGAACTAAGCAAAGCACTATCTGACCTATCAAAAAACTATAAACTACCAACACAAATATACAACATAGCCTCCCTGTATCAAATCTTTTTTACAAATCAACCAGTTACTAACTATGCCGATGCTAAATTTTCAAACATAAAAATGTTTAACGCATATTTCCATGAACTCTTAAAACAAGGAGTGTTCATTCCTCCATCTCAATTCGAAGCATGTTTTATCTCAACATCTCATTCATCTGAAGATATAAGTTGTACCATTGAGGCTTTTGATAAGGCCTTGGCGGCAGCGTCAAAGGAGGTATAGCATTTATGATTTATACTGTTGGTACAAGAGGTAGTAAATTGGCTTTAGCTCAAACGAATCGTACACTTGAGCAAATTCGACAAAAGCATCCTGAGGTAGATTTTAAACTTAAAGTAATTAAAACTGAGGGTGATAAAGAGCATGGTAAACCGCTTTTTAGTATTGATGCTAAGGGTATTTTTGAGCGGGAAATCGATCAAGAAGTTGCCTCTGGTGCTATTGATTTTGCTATTCATAGTTTAAAAGATGTACCTATTGTGGAGTATCAAACAGGCACTATGCTTGCTGCAGTTCCTAAGCGTGATTCGCCTTGTGATGTTTTCATTTCTAAAGATAACATACAGCTTGAAGATTTGCCTAAAGGGTCTGTTGTTGGTACCGGTAGTTTAAGGCGGTTAGCTGAAATTAAATATGTTCGATCTGATTTGATTGTTGAGCCTATACGTGGTAATGTGGATACTCGTATTGGTAAAGTGCGAAATGGTGAATTGGCTGGGATTATTATTGCAGAGGCAGGGCTTGAGCGTATGAATATAACAAGTCAGATGTCTCAGCGTTTATCTTTGGATTTGTTTCCATCTGCTGCTGGACAGGGTTCTATTGCTTTAATGGTTAAAGAAGGTAATACTGCGGTGTTGGAGCTTTTGCAGTGTGTGGATGATAAGGTTACGCGTGCTGAAATTACTGCTGAACGTAGTTTAGTTTTAAAGCTTGCTGGTGGTTGTCGTGTACCCATTGGTGCGGTTGGTCAAGTTGATGGTGACACTTTAACTATTTCAGGTTCTATTTACTCTCTTAATGAGCAAAAGAAAATTTTTGCTTCTGCTAAAGGTTTGCTCTCTCAAGCTGAAGAGTTAGGTTTCAAAGTTGGTGAGGAGTTAATAGCGCAGGGTGCGGAAGATTTTGAAAAAGAATGGCGTGAAAAGTATGGTGTTTGGTAAAGTTTATCTTGTTGGTGCTGGTCCTGGGGACCCTAAATTGTTGACGGTAAAAGCTGTTGAGGTAATTAAAACCGCTGATGTTGTTATTTATGATAGGTTAGGCGTTTCTGATGAGGTTTTAAATATGGCTCCTGTTGATGCTGAGCGTATTTTTGTAGGTAAGCGTACGGGTTTGCATGAGGTGCCTCAGGATCAAATTACCAATTTAATTGTTCAAAAAGCAAAGGAGGGGGGTGGTGTAGTGGTGCGTTTGAAGGGTGGAGACCCGTTTATTTTTGGGAGGGGTGGTGAAGAAATTGAAGCTCTTGTTGCTGAGGGTATATCTTTTGAGGTTGTTCCCGGTATTAGCAGTAGTGTTGCCGCACCTATGTATGCGGGTATACCTTTAACTCATAGAGACTATGCCGCCTCTGTAGCTATAATTACCGGTCATCGTGCAGGGGATGCTGAAAAGCCTGTTGACTGGGTAAAAATTGCCCATGCTGTGGATACCATGGTCATCTTAATGGGTGTGGAATCTTTGGAGGGTATTGTAGATAAGTTGCTTAAGGGAGGCGTTAGCCCTGACCGTTCGGTTGCAATGGTTGAATCCGGAACTCTTCCCCAGCAACGTACCATAATAGCGACTTTGGGCACAATTATTGTTAAAGCTAATCAGAACAATCTAAAACCTCCCTCTGTTATTATAATTGGAGAGGTAACTGAATTAGGACGGAAATTAGCATGGTTCAAACAGCCCCTACTTTAAAAGGCAAAACTGTTGCCCTAACACGCCCCATAGGCCAAGCTGAAGAAGCGGGTCAACTCATAAAAGACAAAGGCGGTATCCCCTACTATATCCCTGCCATAGAAATTAAATCTCTTAGTAACCCTGAACCTGTAAAACATTTCATAACTGAACTACAACAGGGTATTGTAGACTATGTTATTTTAATGAGTACCAACGGCGTTAAACATCTCTTTACCGCAGCAAAAAACATAAACCAAACCCGTGCCCTACAAGAGGGTCTTGCAAAATCCTCTGTTATAGGTGTTGGTCCCCGAACTGCACAGGAACTTGAAGCCTACGGTGTACACGTTGATATAATTCCTGAAAAATACAGCTCCGACGGCTTATTAGAAGTCTTAACCGCCAAAGAAGTAGCTGGTAAAATAATTCGAATTCCAAGAACAACAAGTGCCGCCCCAACATTACGCAACCAATTAACCGCCATGGGTGCTGATGTACAAGAAATCTACGTATACGAATCCGGATTACCCATAGATGAGGCCTTAAAAAACGCGTTCTATGAAGACCTATCAAACGGACGTATTGACGCAATTCTTTTTGGCAGCGGACTTAGCGCAAAAAACATCTTCAAAATGCTCACAGAAAAAACCACCATAGATCAACTACGAAATATAATAGCTAAAAACGTAACCATAATAGCAATAGGTCCAACCACCGCACAAGCCTTACAAGAACTCAATATCCCAGTAGACGTAATACCACAAGACTACCTATTCGAAGAAGCCTTATCAGCCCTCGCTAAACACTGGACAACAACATAACCCTTGTATTGCTATGTTTAGTGAACTTGAACAACCTCTTTAACAACAATATAAACCTCAAAAGATTATCTGCTGAAGAGCTAAAAACCAGTGTAAAAGCATTGCACTCTTTGATTAGGAAGTGGTTGGTGTTAAAGTTGGTTTGAGTTAAA
>WREZ01000136.1 GCA_009779045.1 Candidatus Bathycorpusculum sp.
CCGTTATTTTTATTTTATTCTTGTGGTAAAAGAAGATTAGTTAGTGTGTTGTCTGTTTATGTAATCAGTGTCTGGTTCATAAAGTTAGCTAATGTTCTTATTGTTACAAGTAAGTTTATGTGATACGGTATTATTTAGGATTTAAAGGGGAATTAAATGAACGGTGTAGTAGTAGTGGGTCCAAAGTTTTCAAATGGCGTGTGGGGTGTTTTTTTGTTGCTTGCGGCAGCATTTGTGTTATCAAGTCAATTTATTGGGTTTACAGAAATTGGTATCGGTAGTATCATAGTTGCTGTATTGGCTTTGGCGTTTATGGTGCAATGTATTGCGCGTTTATCTTTTGCTCCTCTTCCTATTCCTCTTGCGTTGTTATATGTTATTTTTCAAAACCCTCTTGGTTTACCCTATGTAAACATGTGGATCCTGCTTACTGCGGCTGTTTTGGCATCAATTGGTTTATATCTTATTCTTCCGCGAAGGCATAGATCTAAAGGTTCAAGGGGTTCATGTAGTGCACATCACAAGCACGGGTATTATGTTTTTAATGAGCAGGAGCGATCTAATAAAACGTGTACTGACAAAGAAGGTGATGAGGGGTATAACAATAATCCTATTGTCAATGTAAGTTTTGGTACAGTTAGTCGGCGTTTGTATGCAGATTGTTTAGAAACTGTGCAGTTGGATTGTAATTTTGGTGAGTTGAGTGTTTTCTTTGATCAGGTGCAGCTTAATCCAAAGGGTGCAGAAGCAACTCTTACTTGCAGTTTTGGGACCATTGTTATATATGTTCCTAAACATTGGCGTATCATAGACAAAATAGGTTGCACACTTGGTGAAGTAAGCAATGATAACTGTTTTGCATCACCGACAGAGAATGTGCCTCAATTAACCATAAAAGGAAACGTTTCATTAGGCAAAGTCGAAATTCGATATGCACCATAAAAGTTAGCCATGTCTTAAATAATTCCTTTATTTATAGGCCTTTAATGTTTCATGGGTATGTGTGTAACTAAAGAAGTCCTCTTTAGCGTAACCTAACAAAGTAACATGTGCAACAACTAACACTTTTTTAACCCATTTTACGGCTGCTAACCAATTATCTCACGACTTACCTATCAAATGATGAAGAACTAAAAACGACTTGTTTTTGTTTGAGGCTTTTTGTAATTAGTGGTCTGTTTTGTTTGACCTGATGTTAGTTCAAAGGAGCTGTGTTGGTTATTGAGGGTTGAAATGGAAAAATATTTGGTGAGGGTTTAGTGTATGTTGTGAAAAATAGGTTGGTTATGTTTGAGTGGTGTATATGGTGTGTAATTGAGAATTGTTGGAGGCGTAGGAAATGTTTGGTGTGAAAAAGGTTAGTGTCTATTGTTATTGAGTGTTTTGTTGCTGTGTCTGTGTTAATGTTTTTTATATTGTTCTGTTGTTGTTTATTATTTTTTTGGCGGCTATTTCTATGTCTTCTGCTTTTATTGTTTTTCGTCCTGAATGTATTGTGTAGTCTAGGGCGTCTTTGGCTATTTTTAAGCCGATTTTTTCTAGTGTTTCTGCAAGTTCTTTAGATGCAGCATCACTTACACGTTTAGCTCCTGCTTTTAGACATATGCGGTGCATTGCAGTTACAGATATGTTAGGTTCGTTCATAAATAACACTCTAATAGTGTTTGTTTTATTTTTAAAACTGTATTTAACCTTTATTACTGTGGAACTCTTTAAAACATGTGTGACTTGTTAAAATAGAATTGTAATTAAGCATGTAAGGTGAAATAGGTTATGGGCAAAAAGAAAAACAGTGACAAGGATAATAGTGATTTGTTTACGTTTGTTCGTGCCTCAGATTTGCCTTTAAAAAAGAAAAAAGAGCCCATTATCAAAGATTTATCTGAAGGACAAACACTAATGTCTTCAACATTAAATATTGTAGCAAAAGATTGTCTGCTTATTTATTGTGAGTTTGTTTTGGCTCCTGTGTATCAAGGAGCTTCAGGTCGTACTTGTAGTCTTGATAAAAGTATTTGTCCCGAACGTCTTTATGCTGATAAGAATTTGTTTTTAAACTGTTTTTTGCGAAAACGTGAGTTAAATTATCAAAAAAAGAAGAAAACGGTTACCTAATCTGCTGCTTGTTGTTATTTTTTACTTAAAACAATTCAACGGGTAACGCTTGCGGAATTAACTGTTAGTGGGTAAACAATATAGTGCCAGAAATGTGGTAACTGTTTCATGGAGCAAGTCTGCAGTGACTTCTAAGATGATACGGTTTATATGTTAAGCGAGGTTTACTAATATTGTGAGAAGCTGAATATGTGGTTGAGAAGATTTATAGAGTGAAAAGGTGAGGTGTAAGGGATATGTTTACAGGTTTTACGCAAAAAACTATTGACTTTATGTGGAGCATTCGCCTAAATAACAATAGGTCTTGGTTTGAGGCCCACAAAGACGAGTACAAACATGACTTCCAAGCTCCTATGAAAGAATTAGGACAGGAGGTTTTCGCAAAAATCATAGCCGATTATGGAGAACGAGGGTTTATCCACAAGCTTTCGCGTATTTACAAGGATGCGCGGCGTGTCCGTGATGGTAACATGTATAGAGATAATCTGTGGTTTTCGGTAGAGAAACCCTGCGCTGGAAAAGAAGAAAGTAGCGGAATTTTGACATTTTGGTTTGATTTGAATCCTGAGGGTTGGAGTTATGGACTTGGATATTACGCCGCCAAAGCTGTGACAATGGAGAAACTGCGGGTGCGTGTTGATGACAATCCAAAAGAGTTTGAAAAGCTAATAGATTTGCTTAACAGCCAAGGTGAATTCAAACTTGACGGTCCAGAATACGCTCGTAAGAAGCAAGCGCCCACACTAAAAACACAGGAGTGGTATAATAAAAAGTCGTTTTCGTTGATTCATTTCGGGGAAATCACTAACGAGTTGTTTTCGCGTGAATTTGTCGACCGTCTTGTGTGTGGGTACAAATTTTTGATGCCGTTTTATGATTATTTTGATGCCGTGGAAACCGAAGGGAGGCCTGAGGTGATGGATCGATGAAGCAAAGAAGTGCCGGTGATAAAATGGCAAGTGGATTGAGCAGTGAAGCTGTAAAAGAATATGGATTAAACGCCGGTGCAAGCGTCGTTGGGATAGCTGTTTCCAAGGATTTCAGTTCAGCGCCAGAAGGGTTTAAGCCCACAGATGTGCTGGCGGAATGTCTTTCTGTTATCGTTTTAGGGGTTTCGGTTCCACAGGAAGCTATACTAAAGGATGATTCTGTCGGGTTTATTGACGTTCGAAATGCAATAAATAAAGAAATTAACGATATAGCAAAAGACCTAGAAAAGTGGATCAAGGGTCAAGGATATAAATCAAAGGTCATAGCAGGTATGAGCGGCAAATGGGTGGAACGAAACGGAAGGAAAGAACAAAATGGGCTTATATCAATGAAGCACGCCGCTGAATTGGCTGGTCTTGGTGTTATTGGCAGAAATTATTTGCTTACAAATCCAAAGTACGGTAATCTTCTCTGGTTTAGTGCTGTTCTTACTAACGCAGATCTGATTCCAGATAAAAAAGCGGAATATAATTTTTGTGATAACTGCAATATATGCGTTAGAGCGTGTCCTTCGGGAGCGCTGGATAATTATCCGGTTTCATTTGGGCGAAAGAAATGTGACACAACGATGTTTAAGCTGGTTGATAAAAAATGGGAGATTATGTGCTTTTTGTGCCGAAAAGTGTGTCCCTATCGTTTTGGAATGGACACGCCAAATACCTGAAAAAACACTTTAGCGTTAGCAAAATTTAGCGTTTTTTCAAACGTTTGATGAATTACAGAGGTCATTTAGGCGGTAGATGATTTCAAATATAGCTATTGCCTCCAGCCAGCACTTAATAGCCGATCTCCAACTGGTACAACAACCATAAATCTCCAAACAACGCCCACTAGCCATAATCTATCAAAACACCCAACAAACCCTCTGATTGCTGTAACATATCCAGCTAATGCAAACCTATAACCAATGTTAATCAAAACCTGTTGACGACTACATACACTGTTGCCTTTGTGTCACAGAAGCATTAGTAGTGATGTTTAGAATTTTTCTACACTAACTCTCCTATGGCGGCATCACCATCAGCATATTTTTTCGCTCAACCCTTTTTCTTTTTTATGTCCTTGGTGTATCGTAAATATTTGGCACTATGTAACAATCGCGGTAATGGCACAAATATGGCTGTTATTTCTGATTTTTACTGAACTAAACACGTACGATGTTTTTTGATGTATCCTAATTTCCCGAAGTAATTATACATAGGTGGTGAAGATATTTGAAAAATGAGGCTGCTTTTTGAAAATAGGCTTAAAAACTCTTTTTACACAAAATAAAACATATGTATAATTCACACAA
>WREZ01000137.1 GCA_009779045.1 Candidatus Bathycorpusculum sp.
GATGCAACATTGTCCGCTAAAAAAGATACACAATACGCTTTTGTCATCACATATGACGACAAGGTTATTGGTAGTATTAGTGTTTTTCGAAAGGATAATGTTCACAAATTGACTGCTGAGTTGGGTTATTATATTGCTGAGTCTTATTGGGGTAGAGGAATTGCGACTTTGGCTGTTAAGCAGATTTGTGCTTATGCTTTTGAGAATACGGATATCGTGCGTATTTTTGCAGAGGTTTATGCTCACAATAAGGCGTCTTGTCGTGTGTTGGAAAAAGCAGGATTTCAGTTTGAAGGTGTACTACACCAAAATGTAGTCAAAAACGGACAAATAATAGATACAATGATGTATGCTATGCTTAGGGTTTGAAATAGCTGTTACAAAGACGCAGGAAATAATTTTTGGAGAAAGGGTAACAGTTTCAGGGAGCAGCAATTATTCAATTGGAGGTAGAAGAGTTTTTACAGTTCTACTCAATTAGCAAGGTATTAGCACAATAAAGTTGATAGTTTTTGTTAATCACTTGCAAGGTGCATATTTTTAGATATAAAAGAATGTGATGATATACCAAGGTTAGGGTGTTAAATGTTTGTGTTTGGAAGTTTGAGGGTAGTAAAGGGAGGGGGTTATAGGTTGTCGGTTGGGTTTTTTAGGTGGGTTACTACTTCTATGGGTGAGTCTTGGGTGTTTTTTAGTCGTTTTTTCCATTCTTCGCCTATGGTGATTAGTGAGAATATACCTGAGACTTCGGCTTTTGATTTTTTGGTTAGGTTTACGAGGGCTTCTTGAGTTTCGCCGGTTTTTATCATGTCGTCGACTATTAGTACGCTGTCGCGTTTTTTGATGGCGTCTTTTGGGATGTATAACGTGATAGCTATGCCTGAGTCGCGTCCGGGTATGTATGTTTCGTCTATAAAGTTTTTTACGCCGACTTTTTTGTCGGGTTTGGCGATTATTAGGTTTACGCCAAGTGCGTTTGCAACCATGGTGGCTATGGGGACGCCGTCGGCTGATGCTGTTAGGATTTTTGTGACGCGTTTTCCTGCAAAGTTGGCTAATGCATGGTTTGCTGCTTGTTGTAATATGTTGTAGTCGCCTATGATTTCGGTGTTGTCAAAATAGCCGTTGTTATCAAATTTTATGCGGCTTCTAAGCTCAACATCTAAACCGACGAGTTTTGTGAGCACACGTAGGAGTTGTTTTGATCTTGTAGTGTTTGGAAGAACGTGGCCTTTTGCGTATCGACTTAGAACTGTTACAGGTAGGCCGGTTTTGGCGCCTAACTCGCGGTATGTTATGTTGCGTCTATATTTTGCGGTACGTAAAAGTTCAATAGTCATTAATCTTAATTTTAGATCCTCTGCGTGTGTACTCAACTTTTTTAGTGTCTCCTATTTTACATGTATGAGTCAAATATTAGAATATTACAGATAGTATTCAGCTTACAATTTATAGCTATCGTTAAAAATTTAGGATATAAAACTACATGAGAAAACGTGTGCCTTTAAGTAAATGCAAGGTTTTTTAATGCAAACAACAAATCTATAATAGTAATAAAAGGAGAATCCATAAACGCACAGACTAAAACGTCTCTTCATAATTTCGCTATTTGGCTCAATCATATTTGTAGGGAACATGTTTTTACCCTTCCCAATCAATTTTATGTTTATAGCCCTTGAAGCAGTACTCTTAGCACTAAGTGGACTCTTTGTAAAAAACGTGGGCGCAACATACGTGGGCGCAGTTGGAGGATTATTAACAGCTCTTGGCAGCCCTGGACTGGGATTATTTACCTTCATAGCCCTAATACTATATGGCGTACTAATTGATATTACACTATTTACTTTCAAAATAAAAGGTTCCCCTCAAGGAGTAAACCGTAACCGACTAATAGCAGCCATAGCCCTTAGCACCATGCTAATTGGCATAATAACATACAGTACAAGCGTAATAAGCCCAGAATACATTTTTGCACACACAGGAATTCCAAGCTTTATAATACAAAGAAGCTGGATCTTAGACATCATGGTAATATTTATGGGACCCGCAACCGGAGCCACCGCAGGCTACGCCACAGCATACCTATGGAACAAATACCTAAAAAACATCGCCCTAACACTCTAAACCAAAAACACTCTCTAAACATGAAAACAAACACTAAAAATAGATGTTAAGGGAGGAGTTGACGGATTTTTTCGTCTGCTACTTTAGCAATCATAGCGTTTGAAACTAAAACACATTTAACGCCCGTTAACTCTGCTAACTCAGCGGGTTTAGCATCTTGTGTTATCAACAGTAAATCATGTTGCTTAGCATATTCTACAACTTCACGATCTTTAACACTTTTTAAACCAACTTCCTGAGCGGTAACTACACTATAACCTAAGGCCTCAAAATACTCCTTTAACCCTGCAAACATTTCATCTAATAAAATTTTCAAGGTAACCACCAAAAAAAGGGTTAGGATTTGTTGTTTGTTAATTCTGCTAAAAGTTCCTTGGCGCGATTTACGTTAACCGTTCGTTCTTTGGCCATACGTTTAGCTATGGTCTCCACCAACTCTGTTGGTGCTCCAGCAGTAAGAGCAACATTTCTAGCATGCAAGGACATGTGACCACGTTGAATACCTTCACTTGAGAGAGCTCGTAGGGCTGCTAGGTTTTGTGCTAAGCCTACAGCGGCTAAGACTTCTCCAAATTCGTTAGATGATTTCACACCCAAAATTTTCATACATATTTTTGCAATTGGATGCGTTCTAACGGCGCCGCCAATTAAGCCAACAGCCATGGGTAATTCAATAGAACCCTCCAAGTCTCCGTTAGCATTTCTAACCCACTTTGAGAAGGAGGTGTATGGCCCGTTTAGGGCAGCGTATGCGTGGGCGCCGGCTTCAATTGCACGGTGATCATTACCTGTAGCTAAGACAACGGCTATTATACCATTTAGGGCGCCTTTGTTGTGTGTAGCAGCACGATAAGGGTCAGCAGCTGCAAAAGCGGAAGCATAAGCTATACCCTCAACAATTTCGTCGCCTCCAACCGCTTCTTTAAGAATGGTACAGGTGGCGCGTACAAGACGTTTAGTAGCAAGGTTTGAGAGAATTCTTAGACAAACATGTCCACCGGTGGCTTTCTCAATTAGAGGAGAACAGGCTTCTACCATGGTGTTAACAGCGTTAGCACCCATGGCATCTCGGCAATCCACATATAATTCAACAATAAGCATCTCACCCATGGAGGTGCTAATAACTCTTGCACCTAAGTCTTTAGCGCCTCCACCAAAGTGAATAAGAGCAGAATCCTGATCATTAGCTTTAGTTAAAATAGCATCTTTTATAGCCAAAACTTTGTCTTTAGCATCATATGCGTCTTTTAGTTTAACAACTTGAATTTGTCCAATCATTATAGGCGCAGTACTACTGGTACGAAAACCACCACCTTCACGAACTATCTTTGCAGCATAACTAGCCGCAGCAATAACACTTGGCTCCTCAGTAGCCATAGGAATAAGATACTCTTTACCATTAATTAAAAAATTTGCACCAATACCTAAAGGCTCAGGAAAAATACCTATAACATTTTCAACCATATGATTAGCCACATCAAGAGACAACGCACAACTTTGCCCAATAAGATTAGCCTCATCATCAGTTAAACCTGCAAAATCTTTCACAATAGCAAGACGCTCCTTAGGAGTAAGCTTATAGAAACCAGAAACCACAGACGCTTTAGTAGACATATTAAACACTATCCAATGCCAAATAAGCTCAACATTACACTTTTTAACCTTTATTCTAAAAAGACACACAAGTCCAACATAACAAAAAAATAGTGAGAAGAAATATAATTATGTGTAAATGGTTACACACCAACGTAAACAGTAACACAGCATCATTAACCAGTTGTGGTAAATATTACACCTTTTTTAACATTCACCATACGAATATGCCCCAAAGTATTACACACACTCCACAACCCTTCGTAAGCTCGAATATGAACCCCAACCGCACAATTACGAATAGTAACATTACAAACCAAATAACCACAACCATAACAAACACACAACAACAAACCCTCACTTCCCCACTATACTACATCCAAACTCCAAACCCAAACTGCTCCAAATATATATTACCACCCTCCCAACCAGCATAATTATTCGCACTAGCCTTATTATTCACAATTACACCACAAAACACAATAAAACAATCCCCATTACTATACACACCCCCACCCCTAAGCCCACAACTATTATCAGCAATTAAACCACACAACATAATAAAAGTACCCTTGTTAAACACACCCCCACCACCAGCACAAGAATCATCATTATGAACCCCCACACCATGACCAATAGAAGGA
>WREZ01000138.1 GCA_009779045.1 Candidatus Bathycorpusculum sp.
TTATAAAAAAATAAGAAGGTTAGCGTTCTCGCTTGCCTTCTATCCATTCTTCTGTCCATTGTTGTGCTTGGCTATCTGGCACTTGAATTGGTGGATGTTTAAATGCGTATGCAGACATGCTAAGTAATGCGCCAGCTATTTTTCGATCAAGAGCAATTTTTGCTGCGCGTATGAGATCAATAACTACTCCACCACTGTTGGGTGAGTCTTCTACTTCGAGTTTAACACTGATTTCGATTGGGCGGTCACCAAATTTACGGCCTTTTAAGCTGATGTAGCAGATTTTTTTGTTACCTAAAAAGCTAACATAATCACTAGGACCGATACGTGTGGGTAGAGCGTATGGTACAAGGCTTGTTACGGCTTCTGTTTTGCTAACACGTTTTGATTTAAGGCGATTTTCAACTGTCATGTTTAGAAAGTCTGTGTCTCCACCAAGGTTAAGTTGGTATGTTTCATCTACGATAACTCCACGGTCAAGGCATAATCGTACGAGGTTGCGGTGAAGAATGGTTGCGCCAACTTGACTTTTGATGTCATCACCAAGGACGGGTAGACCGGCTTCTTCAAATTTCTTAGGCCATTCTTTTGTTGCGTCACTACCTATGAATTCTGGCATACAGTTAACAAAGGCGCATCCTGCGTCTATAGCGCATTGTGCATAGAAGCGTACTGCGTCATGGCTGCCTACTGGAAGATAATTAATGAGCACTTGGGCTTTTGTATCCTTAAGTTTTTGAACAATGCTTTCACGGGTGGTATTTGAGTCATCGTAAACATTGAATACTTCACGCATATGTGGCGCAACGCCATCAAGAATGATGCCAGGTGAAACTTTTACACCTACATTAGGTACATCACAGAACTTTTCACAACAACTTGGCGTAATCCAAATAGCCTCTGAGAGATCCTTTCCAATTTTATCCTTGTTTACCTCAAAGGCCGCAACAAATCTTATGTCCCTTATGTGGTACCCACCAAAGTTTACGTGCATAAGACCGGGAACCGTTTCGCCCTCTTTTGCATTCTTGTAATATTCCGTTCCTTGAAGTAAAGCGCAGGCACTGTTACCCACACCGATGATTGCTACACGAATTTCAGGCATCAAACTACCTTCCAAAGATTAAACAATATTAAAAACCTTAATGCTCTACTACGATAATAACTTTTTCTAACAACCAACACCTAACAAAACTAACAACTATACAAAATAACAGTCTTAACGATCATTACCTATTTTTTTTGTCTTCTTTAGCTCTGAAACATTTAACGTTTTCTATTTACTCTGGTGAAACCTCGACCTTTCCTAATAAGGTGCCTTTTACTGCTGTTTTTTCATTAAAAGATAAATTATAATACCTGCTATTCAAGTTTGTTATGGTAAAATTAAAAGGGAACGTTTGTCTTCTTATTTGTTAATTAGAAATGGTGTTATTGATGAGTGAACCTCAAGTTACGGTTTCGTATGAGCCTTTTAAGGAGGTTGTTATTATGGAGAAAAACCATTTTAGCAGTCCTGAAGAGCTTGCACGTTTTACTTCTATTATTGCAGGAGGTAAATTGGCTGGTTTATATTGGGTTGACGGAGTGGTTTTTTTGTATTTCCCTCTTTCTGCTTCAACATCTGTGTTTGCTAAAGAATTGTTGGAGAAACGCCGAGTTTACTGGTCCTATTTAGGTTACGCGGTTATGCCTAAATTTGTGCCGATAATTGAGACTAAGGAGAAGATGATTGTGCCTGTAGTGGATATTTCTTCTGATTCTACTCTTAAGGGTGTTGCGAACTGGATTAAACAACAAACTTGAGTCGTATTTTCCTTTTTTGGTGAGTTTTTGCAGGTAATAGAGTTTATTGGCGCAATTTACACTGGGCAGGGGTGTGGTAAGTTTTTTGTTGAGTTGCCTTGGGTATTGCAACAATTAAAAGAGTTCATGGGGGTTGTACCGTATTTTGGTACTTTGAATATGCGTTTAACTTCTGATGGTGTAGAGCAACGGGCTTATTTAACGTCGCAGAATGGTGGTGTGTTGATTAAGCCAAAAAATGGTTATTTGCCTGGGTATTTGTATAAGGCAAAACTTTTTGATATAATCTGTTATGTAGTGTTGCCAGATGTACCTAATTATTCCAGGGATTGTCTTGAAATTATTGCGGCTGAAAATCTACGTAATAAATTTAATATTAAAGATGGTGACGTTATAACGGTTTTAGTTACCGTTTAGCTAAAATTTGAGAAGAAATAAAAATGATGTAGGCAGTAACTGTAAGTTACTGTGTTGTTGTTTTTCGTTTGTTATATTCTGTTATGTATGCGTCTAGGGTGTTGTTCTTTTGTAGGAAGCTGCCATATTGGAGTAAGGCTTTCATTGCGTGGGCTGCGTCTTCGGGTGAAGAGTATGATGGGAGTCCTAGTCGGTCAAAGTTTTCTCTTGTGTAGAGTGCCATTTCTGTTTCACCGATGTCACATGCAACGATTGGTTTGTCATATTTTGCTGCGACTTCTGCTACGCCTGTGATGTATTTTTCTTGTAATCCTGGCATGTGGTGTAGTCCTAAAAAGATGATACCGCTGATTGTTGGTTCTTGGAACATTAGGTCAGCTGAAACTACAAATTGGTCATCAATAACGCTGCCTGTTAAGTCAACTGGGTTATTGGTTGCGGAGATTTTAAGGATGCTGCCGTTTTCTTTGAGTTCTTCAAACTTTTTCAGTATGTGATCACTGAATTTGTTTACTGTTAAACCTACAACTTCGCATTCATCAACACACATGACACCTGGGCCACCTGCATCTGTGAGGATGCCAATGTTTGAGCCTACTGCAGGTTTCATGGACACTAAAGCTTTGCCGATTATGAAGAATTCATTCATGTTTTTTGCACGAATTACACCGGTCTTCTCAAAGGCAGCGTCATAAATTTTATCTGCGCCAGCAATTGCTCCTGTGTGTGAGGCAGCTGCACGTGCACCTGCTTCTGATCGGCCTGATTTGATGACAACAATTGGTTTTTTAAGTGAAACTTTTTTTGCAACTTTAAGGAAGTTTTCACCTGATTTGATGTCTTCTAAATAGATTAGAACAACATGTGTTTCTTCATCTTCAAGTAAATATTCTAAAATGTCTGATTCTGACGCATCACATTTGTTTCCAAAACTGACGAATTTACTTACACCCATTTGACGACCTGCAAGGTAGTCAAGAGCTGCTGAACCAAATGCGCCACTTTGAGTAATCATTGCTATATTGCCTGATATTGGTCGTGGAGTAGCAACAACTTCTTTACCTGTTGATAGAGTTTTGTAATGTGGCAAAAAGATGCTATCTACACCTGTTTTAGCATAAAACACACCAAGACAGTTAGGACCAAGAACACGTATACCATGCTTTTTGGCTACAGCTATAACTTGATCTTCAAGTTCATGATTTCCCACTTCTTTGAAACCTGCACTGATAATCACTGCCGCCTTGGTCTTTTTATTACCGGCTTCCTCTAAGACACCTGCAACTGCACCAGATGGTACAATAATAACGATTAAGTCCACATTATCTGGGACTTCGCTTAAAGTTTTATAACATTTAAATCCTGAAAGTTCTTCTTCTTTTGGGTTAATTGGGTAAAGTTCGCCTTTAAAGACGCCATCGCGTTTATTCTTGGCAAAGTTTTCGAAAATAATTGCTCCTGCTTTTCCTTTTCCCTTTGTTGCACCTATTACTGCTACTGAACGAGGGTTAAAGAACGCATCTAATTTTTGTATAGCTTCTTCCATAGTAATCCCGGTCTGCCCTAAAAATTCTAGGGCTCATTTTTATGTTTTACTACGAAAAAAACAAAACAGCACCAACAATATTGAGGCCTATATTATCCAGCAAACCTTGCAGCATTACGCCTTTCTGACAATAACTATAGGTTTATGTTCAATCTGAAAAAGCATATCCCATGTAACACCATTAACTTGCACATGAAAACGCGATGCCATATCCCACACTGTTGCCCCCGACCCCACACCACGTGCCCGGTCTGCAATATTTGCAATTTTCAATGTTGCCACAATATCAAGATTAAAACCCGCAACAGCAAGCGGCGTAGAACTCTCACGTAACCTTAAAAATTTGCCAATAACATATGCCAACAAAGCAAACTGACCAAATGAATGTATACCCTTAAACGGGTTAGGGCGAGACGTAAAA
>WREZ01000139.1 GCA_009779045.1 Candidatus Bathycorpusculum sp.
CTAGCCTCAAAAAGATTATGTGATGAGTATAGAA
The DNA here is from genome assembly GCA_009779045.1 of Candidatus Bathycorpusculum sp. GTDB lineage: Archaea > Thermoproteota > Bathyarchaeia > Bathyarchaeales > Bathycorpusculaceae > Bathycorpusculum > Bathycorpusculum terrae. The sequence goes on from WREZ01000139.1 coordinate 35, forward strand.
TTATCTTGTTTTTACTTAATCTAAGTACTATTTCTCGAATTTCACTTGACATTTTCGGATCCATATTACTGGTCGGTTCATCTAACAAGTAAACTCTTTTTTCTTTAAGAAAAATTCTGCCAACAGATACTCTTTTCTTTTGACCCTGACTAAGTTGTCCAAACCGTTTAGTGCTTAAATCCCCAAGATCCAATAGATCAATTACTCTATGCACATCTGCTTCCGTTGCACCTACAATATTTGCATAAAATCGTAAAGCGCTAATTACATTCATACCCTCGGGGATTCCATCTATGTGTGTTAGGTAATCTATTTGTTCTCTGGCTTGTTGTGACTCACTGGGGTAACCCCCTATTTCTACTTTGCCTGCATAGGGTTTTAATATTCCTGCAAGGGTTCTAAATAACGTCGTTTTTCCAGCACCATTAGGCCCTAAAACAACATATATAGCCGGCTCATTTATTTTAAAAGAAATATCTTCTAACACTTTCCGTCCAGAATAACCTGAACTAACAGAGTCAAATAACACTGCAGGCGATGACCCCTTTTGGTATGAATAATCCTTCTCAACCATCATTATTACTCCTCCTCCTGCCCATTTCTGTATTTAAGCATCTGACAATAACCTCTCTCTGTTCATCTTTTTATTTGCCGCTATCATCATTGTAGCAACCAAACCCACCAAAATTATATCCACCCCGCCAACAAGCAACATAAAATCTCCTGAACCAACCAAAAATCCTCCTACTAGCATAACTATCATGGAGGGGCCAATCCCTAAAATAGTCGATATACCCACAGGACTATTAACACCTGGAACTCTAACTGTAAGAGATGACCAGATCATACCTGCCATACACATGAATGCCACAGAGGCATAACTAATAGGTATGGTATAGATCAACATTATCTCAATCATAGCAAATTCTATCGGCGCTCCCACTATAAGAGACAAACCAAGATTTCCTACAATTGAAACTCCTAAAACAACAGAAACCAAACCAAAGCTAACTAACAAAGTGGACCAAAAAATCTCATAAACATTTACCCCATAGGCAATTAAATACTCATAAACACCCTTAGTTCTATCACTAACAAAAACCATTAACCCACCTAAAGCACCTATAACAGTAGTTAAAGGAAGCATAATTGGAAAGAATTGCGATGTAAAAACTTGCATCTCATTTACCTCTGCAGCAGCAGAAGAAATAACAATAGAAATACCACCCATTAACATGGACATTGCAATACCCAAAATAAGATAAACACTGCCAAAACTTATAGCTCGCTTAAAGTTTGTCCTAACAAGTGACTTCAACCTATTAACTCCTTCCTCAATAACAGGTAAAGAAGAAGTTAACGCAACATTTTTCCTTTCCGCTCTTGTAAACCAAATCGTCACCAAAAGACATAGCAAACTTGTACTAAAGAAAATTATCTCAAAATTTAACGCCCCTATAACTCCCGCATAGGGTACTAGAAAATCAACAAGCCCCATAGGCAAAGCTAACCATAGAAAACGCTTCTTTTTAAAAACCACTGCAAACACACAAAGTAGCCCCCATGAAAAATGAACAAAAAGCGATCCCACCCTTTCTATTACTGCTAAACCTATCTGAGGTAAAATAACAGAGGATGAATCAAAAAGAATAGGAGAAGCCGTAGATAAATACTCAAAGAGCTGCTCAGCGGCAAGTCCTCCTCCCGCTAACGTCACATACCACACAATACCGTTAAGCAGGGCAGATCCACCAATAAGAACACCGTTTTCCCAAAAAGCAAGACCTAACCCATAACCTTCAGCATCATCCGCCCTTATTCTACCACGCGAAAAAGCAATTTTAGCCGCAAGAAATGCACCACCCACCTCAAAAATCACTGTCTGCAAACCAAAATAAATACCAAGAGCTGCCAAATTTCCTCCAACCACATCATAGAAAAGTTGAGCTGTAAAATACTGAAACACAACTTTAAGCGCTATCGCACCAGCATACGCAACAAGAGCTAAAAGCAACGTCCATACAGTGAATCTTTTTTTAATTTTCCAGTAGGCAATTAAACCAACACTTAAGGCTATCATAATGATAGGACTTAGAAAATAGAGCACATTTATGTTCTGCATTTTCATCAACTACACATATAGAAATAATATCTTCAATTGCTATATTGCCCTGCTTGTTATTTAAGGAATTTCTGTTTTATTATCCCGTAGAGCTAGCCAGCGTTTTACTTCAAGCCCAGTGCCTTTACCTTTACCTAACCAGTTATCACCATATTTCTGCTTTAACTTTTCACTATAAGACGCAAAAGTTTCTGACTCCGTAACTTCCAGACTATCTCTCTTCTTCTTCTTAACCAACACGCCTCAACTCCACTTACTTAAACACATAAAACCATTTAAAGTTACAGCCTTCTAATATGACCAGCCGTGTATTCTTTCTTTAGTTTACTAAAACAGATCAGATTTAGTAGGTTATAGGTCGTCTTTAAAGCTGTCACATTGTTCTTGTATGGTGTATTGGATTAGTTTTATCATTGTTAATAATCCTGTGAACAAAAGCATTATTGAGCTTAGTGATGGAATTAAGAATATAAGTATTGATGGATCTTTTATTAGAATGTTTGAACCGTAGTCTATTATAGAATTTTTGTATTCTATTAAATAGTCTGCATTTATACTTTGAGTGCTATAAAGAAATATAGCGCAAAATAAAGAAATACTAAAAATACTATGGCTAACAGTATGTATCTTTTTAGTACCCGTGATCTTTCTGTAGCGTGCTTTAACTCTTTTTTTATTTGATCAATGTTTTCACACTTTTCTCTTTTTTCTTTTAGCCTATCTATCCGTCCACCATTGAAAATTAATAGTTGAGCTACACATATTCCGAAAAACCCAAAAAACATGGTGATTGTTTCTATTAGAATTTTGGTGTCATTAATTTCAAGTGCTGTTGAAGCACTAAACGACATTGAAAACACAAAAACAACAATACTTAAAATTATTAAACCTAATATTTTCAATGCATGTTGTGCGTTATTTCTTTTTTTAGACGTCTATTCACCTATGTGACGGATAATTATATATTTCCATTTACTTTTTATTTAGGCTTTTGTAGGATTTCTCGAAATTTTTTCTCAATAAACTCGCAGATGATTTGAGGCACTTGGTGAAACATTTATAGGTCTTTTGTATCCATTTTTTCAAATAGTGTTTGTTTTGTTTAAGACAAGTGCTATTAGATGAGTTTATTGTTTATCTGAACATTTATATTATGATATGGGTTATGGTTAGTTATGTCATTTGATTTTCGGTCTCTGCGTAACGTTTTAAGGGATGAAATAAATAGGCAAATATTTCTTTTGTTAAATGAGAAGGGGGCTTTAACTTCTGAGGAGCTTGTGGATGTTCTTAATGTGACGCCTGGTATGTTGGGTTATCATTTAAGGAAGTTAAATGGTTTAGTAGATGTTGTTGATGACAAGTATGTACTCTCTGAGAAGGGCAAACAGGCTTTTCAAATGTTAGACCAGTTACCTGAGAATATAGGTATATCTCGTAGGCGGAAAATATCGTGGTGTCTTGTGGTAGTTAGTTTATTTACAATTGCTTTCTCTGCATGTTACTTCTTTGATTCTCACCTTGCACTTATCCTACGGGCGCTAACTATTGCCTTGTGTATTATCACAGTTATCTTTTATCTTGATGTAAAACCAATGTCTACTCCGAAGCTTCTATATGGTTATTTGGGTATGAGTGCTGGTTTATTTTTATGGTTATTTTCATGGGCTTTTGCAAATGCGATTAAACTTAGAGAAAACTTGTACTGGCAGTATGGCTCTGATATAGGCTTTAATATATTTCTTATAACAAGTCTAATTGTTTGTTGTGCTATGTGCGTGTTTGTAAGTCAGTGGTTTGGCAAAAAACGACAATACAAATGGCCATCATTTACCTTATAATTTTGAAATGTAGGAACAAATAAGGAGTTGGAGATATGAATCTAAAGACAGCCTATGTCCTCTTAGTGCTGGTTGTGGCATTGATTACTATACCAATTATTTGGTTGGTTATACAAACGCACGAGTCTGCACCCTTTTTAACGCCAATTATTATCCTTGGCCTTGTTATTATAA
>WREZ01000140.1 GCA_009779045.1 Candidatus Bathycorpusculum sp.
GTCGTATACGTTAATGTGGGGTGTCGGCTTAATATGTTTTATGTTGATTGGACGTGTTTTTAGGTGTTAAAATTTGATGCTGGCAATTTTTTTGTCTACGCTAATTTAGTACGGGAATTCAGGATACATCAAATATGCTAGTTGCAAAAAATAACTCTACCCACACACGACATTTAACTTGAAACACTATTTACAGAAATAACTCAAAACTAATACATATAAGTGTATAGTACAAAAACACGCAGAATTCAGGGTTTATCCAAAGTTAGTTTTAGACAGATAGTTACAAGTTGTTATTTGATTAACTGCCGTTAAAAACAGTTTATTTAAGCACACTGTATTGGTATTGTCCTGTTTCATCAATGTTGTAAAAGTCTGCAAAAGAGAGCTCCCAAATTGGTTTCTTTAACTTACTTAAATCTATTTTATTTTTAATTAAAGACTGCCAGATACCACTATAAGCTATGTTTCCCTGTAAAATAACGCCTACAACAAGATTATTTTGTAAAATAATTTTTTGATAACAATTAACCCCTTCTCTTATAAAAACAGCGTCACCAACCTCAGGGTTAACACGTCCTATAGATACTGTGGGTAAATCAAAAAATGACATAGAAGTCTTAGCAGAAAAATCATCAGTAAAAGGTGTTTCTATACCACACATATTTTTCGCAGCCACTTCACCTTGTCTTACAGCACAGGACCAAAGTCTCCCAGACACCGTCACACTACCGGCAGCATAAACATTTTCACAAGAAGACCTAAGATATTGATCCACCTTAACACCACGCTCACACACAATTCCACTACCCTCTAGAAAATTAACAGAAGACCTAACACCCGCCGCTATAACCACCATATCACACGCTAAATTTTCACCAGTATCCAATACAATGTGCGTTATCTCACCTTTCGGGTTACTAATAGTATTGGCTACTTTACTGTTCGGCCTAAAAGTACAACCATGTTGTTCAAACAACCTTTGATACACAGATGCTGAAACAACATCTAAATTCAAAGGCAAAACCTGAGACGCCATTTCAACAACAGTAACAGACTTTTTCAACTTTAAAAGAGCATAAATAACATCAAGACCAACTAGACCAGCACCAACAACAACAATTTTTTCAACACCTAATGCTTTTTCACGAACCATCTTTGCATCTATTAAATGACTAAAACCATACACATTTTTTGCAGTCTTCAATTCACCCACATTAGGAATAAAAGAATCCGAACCCGTTGCTATTAACAACTTATCATAAAAAAACGTCTTACCCTGCAACATGATACAACTATTTTTTGTATCAACACCAGTAACACATTCACCCTTATACCAAGTAACATTATTTTTGGAAAAAAAGTCATCAGAAACAAAACTAAGACTCGCTATATCTCGTTCATTACCAGAATATTTATGCAACATACAACGTGAATAAATAACGTCATCTGACGAAAATAGAACAATCTCATCACATTCATTTATACTTCTAATAGTTTTTGCAGCAGCTATCCCTGCAGCACCACTACCAATAATTACGTGTTTCATTTTCTATTATATCTCCTTTACGTAAATAGCCCCATTGGGACAGGCTTTTACACAGTTTGGACCTTTTTCGTCATGTATACAGAAATCGCATTTTAACACAAACGATGTTGTTTTATCATCAGGTTTTAGAATACCAAAAGGACAATTCATAACACACATAAAACAAGCAGCACATTGACTTTTATTGTAAAGCACAAGACCATTCTCAGTATTTTTTGCCATTGCTCCACTCATACAAGTTACTACACATTCAGGGTCATCGCAGTGCCTACAAAACAGGGGACGATAATGTCCGTTAACATCTGTTTTAATAGAGTTTCGCGATTCATTAACATCATCAGTTAGGTCTATGTTATAGATACTCCCATTGTCGGAACGGTGGGATTGCATACAGGCTATAGAACAGTTTTTGCACCCACTGCATTTTTCAGAGTCAATCATTATTCGCTTTATTTGCGTCACCCTCTTTTAGATACTTAGGGCTTTTCTTTTTTCCATGATGATATTTTCTAGAATGTTTGCAGTTTCTTTAGCGTCTGAGTTTATGATAACTTGTCCGCCGGTTAATTGTTTCATATCTTCTGTTAAGACTTTAACAGCTACTTTACTGCCAGTAACAAATGGTGGTAAACCCAAGTGTAGTGGTAAACCTAGGGCTAAACCAAATGCGCCATCGGCTAAGGCTTGTTCTTCTAACCATTGAGGGGCGGATAATACTAGAGGTAGTTGTGGTAAGTCGATGTTTAAAACTTTAGCTAGTTCGACAGCGACTATTTCTAATCGTCCAATTGCAAGACAAGGTCCAAAATTCAGAACTGGTGGGATGCCGAGTTTTTGACAGACGGCTTTCAACTTGGGACCAGCTAATTCTGCGGCTTCTGGAGTCATAAGACCACAGTTTTCAATTCCGCCTGAGGAGCAGCCTGCTGTTAGAACTAGGATATCTTTGGCGATTAATTCTTTTGTTAACTCGACCGTAAGTACGTCATATCCACCTGCTGTGAGGTTAGAGCATCCAACGACTGCTGCAACTCCTTTGATCTGCCCGGATGCTATTAGCTCTACTAAAGGAGTCCATGTTCCTCCTAAGAATTCTTTCAGAGAAACTTCACTTATACCGGTAAGGGTGTTATCATTGCCGTGGTCTTTTAGAAGGTTTAGTTGAATTTCGGGTCGACGTGTTTTGTATGTTTCAATGGCGTGGTTTATTATTTTATTGCTTATGCGTTCTTTTTCTTTATAGGTGTATTCTTTTAGTTCGGCGTTGGCTTTTTTGGCAACACTATCTAGGCATATTTGTTTTATTTTTAGGGTTTCGCATATGGTCTCGATACCGGGGAGGGTGCAGTTGAATTCTGAGAGGACCATGTCGATTGCGCCGGTAGCTAAAATTGCTTCGCTGGCATAGTTATTGCCTGCGTGTCCTTCGAATATTTTTGTGTAATGTGCGCCTCTTAATTGTAAGTCTTGACCTACGCAGGTACAGCCTACTAGGCGGAAGCCTTTTGCTCCTGCGTCGTTTGCTAGGTTTATTACCTCTTGTTGTATGAGGCTTTGTTGTAAATGAGTAAATATGGTGTGTTGGTGTCCGGTTATCATGATGTTTATGTATTCAGGGTCAATGACACGTAAACCTACAGGGGCTATTCTAATTTGTGGCTCGCCTAAGAGGACGTCGTTTAAAAGGTTTGTAAGCATTAAACCATATAATCCTGTAGAAATACCTAAACGTAAACAGTTTACGAGCATGTCGACGGGGTCAGAGTTTAGGTTTGTTGATGATTTTACTATTGCTTTAAAAACCTCTGATTTTGCTCCTCCAGGTAAAATACCTAGTTTTTGCCAATTTTGATATCGCGGAGTGTATGCGATTTTTTGTATTAAACTCATTTGTTCAAAATCAGGTTTGTAGAGATCATCAAGTATGGCATCGGCAACTTTTATTGCCTTTTCATAGGGATCGTTTGTTTCAATGCCAAACAGGTTACATAATCGGTCAAGGGTTTTTAGCCCTTTTAGCTCACCTTTAGTTAAGGCTGTATTTTTTAGGTTTCTTGAAGCGTTTTCTACAACATGAATATAACAACCTGAACCTGCAGCTACAGCTCTTAAGAAATTCCTCACTACCATAACATCTGAGGTGGCTCCACAGATGCCTTTTTGCGCATTTGGAGTAATACGACAGGGGCCGTTAGCACAAAGTCTACAACATACACCTTGTAGTCCAAAGCCGCACTTTGTTTTTTGTGAGTCTACCCGGTGATGTGAGGTTTCCATAGGTAACTGAGCAATAAAGCTCTCCAGTTTTTTGTCTGCACTTTTGCAGGTTACACAGCCATAGCATTCATTCATGTTAATCTCTCTTTAAGACTTTATTTTGTAAGTTGAGTTTTACGGTAGAATATGTTTGTAAATAGTTAGGTGACGTTATAAATATATTTTTCGTTCATTGTACACTACATATTGCGGTTTTTCCACATACAAAACACTATATTTTGTGTGTAAACATATTTTTGCACACACATTGTAACTTATTCCTTAAACAAGAACAGTTTTGGAAATTTTTTTATAGCAGTATGCAGTGTAAAAAGTTACATAACAATACAAAAATTTACA
>WREZ01000141.1 GCA_009779045.1 Candidatus Bathycorpusculum sp.
GGGGGGGTGTTTATGGGTACTATGGGACATTTTGAGATGTATGGTGGTGTGATTTCGGGTAACACAGCTACAGAAGCAGGTGGAGGTGTTCATGCCTCTAGTTCTTTTAGTATGATGGGTGGCGTGATTTCAGGCAACACCGCTCGCAATGGGGGTGGTGTGTACTTAGATTATACTTACAGTAATGGGTCTTTTTACATGTCAGGTGGAGAGATTTCTAGTAACACTGCTGAATGGGGTGACGCTGATGTATATGAGACAAAAACAGTAGCATGGTAAAGTCATTATTTGGTGTTGAGATGGCAGTTATTGGTGTTAATATTGGTTGTGTGTTAGTTGATGTTTTATGGAGATTGTTGTGTTTTTTGTTTTTCGTTTTTTAACATTATTGCACATTTTTTCAACTTAAATTCAACATATTAGACGTTTGTTCAATAAACATGGCAACATCTTTATATATTGTTATGTTTAACATGATAGCTATAACATATAAAATGCCGATAAAATTAACAATAAAAAGAAGAAGGGTATTGCATGAAGAATTTCAATGATGCTGTTTGGAAAGAAAATGTATCTCAAGTTATAAAGATCATTCAAGAAAATGACATAAAATTTGTTCGACTACAATTTACCGATATAAATGGTATGTTAAAAAATTTAGCTGTTAGCTCCAAAAATATTGAAAACATTTTTGAAAACGGTCAATCTTTTGACGGATCATCCATAACGGGGTATCAACCCATAGAAGAATCTGACATGGTTCTATACCCTGACCCTACAACTTTTGCAATACTACCCTGGAGATCCAAAGAAAAAGCCTCATGTCGACTACTCTGCGATATATATACACCACAAAACAAACGATACGACGCAGACCCACGCTACATCCTAGAAAAAACCCTAGAAAAAGCGCGTCAAGCAGGATACAAATTCATCTGTGCACCTGAGCTTGAATTTTTCATAGTAAAAGAGTCTGAAAACGGCGGCTTACCCACACCTATTGACTTATCAGGCTATTTTGATTTTCACCCAGGCGACTTAACAGATGATTTAAGGCGAGAAATAGCTGACACTGCCGAAGCCTTTGGCATAGATATAGAGCTTAGTCACCACGAAAGTGCCCTAGGTCAAAACGAAATTGACTTCAAATACGGTGAAGCTCTCGAAACAGCTGACCGTGCTATAACACTAAAAATGTGTGGAAAAGTAGTAGCCGCAAGAGCCGGATACATAGCAACATACATGCCAAAACCCTTCCAAGGCATAAACGGCAGCGGTATGCACACACACCAAAGCCTATGGAGTCTAGATGGAAAAACAAACATGTTCTACGCCGAAGACGCCGAACACGGCTACCTCTCAAAAACCGCCAAAAACTTTATCGGCGGACAACTCAACCACGGACGAAAAATGTGCGCCATCCTAAACAGCTGGCCCAACAGCTACAAACGCCTAGTCCCCGGCTATGAAGCCCCCGTCTATATTGCCTGGGCACACAAAAACCGCAGCCCCCTAATCCGCGTACCAAACTTTGGCGCAAGAAAAACCGCAGCCAGATGCGAAATCCGCTGCCCAGACGGCGCCGGCAACCCATACCTACAATTCGCCGCACTACTAGCAACAGGCCTTGACGGCATACAAAACAAAACCGACCCCGGCGACCCTATAGAACTAAACGTATACCACATGAGCTATGAAGAACGCAAAGAACGCAAAATCGTCTCCCTACCCGAATCCCTAAAAGAAGCCCTAGACGAATTCGAAACAAGCGACCTTATGAAAGAAACCTTAGGTGAAACCGCCTTTGAAAACTTTTTAAAAGAAAAACGCCGCGAATGGGACACATACAGACTACAAGTAACAGAATGGGAAGTAAACCGCTACATAAAACGACTCTAACCAACAAACAAACAATCAACAACAAAAAATAAGCCTTTTTGGCTTACCATTTTTTAATTTTTACTTCTTTTTTAGGCTTGAATTGTTTTTTCCACTTCGTTTAGTATGATGCATTGTCGTTTGGTGTATCTTGGTGTTATACCTTTCTCTAAATAGATAGATATAGCTGCTACACTTTTTGTAGGGTCATTGCGTGTAGTAATGGAGTGTAAATAGACCAGTTTTATGCCCGTGGGGTCTTTAGTTATTTGGCCATTGGACAATTTTAGGGCTAGGGATATAGCGTCATTAATTGAGCCGCCAGCTGCAACAATTTTTATTTTATCAAACTTTGCTAACCGCATAAGACTTATTGTAAGTAAACGCTCAAGAGTGACTGTTCTACTAACACTTACCGTTTGCTCTAAAGAGTTTGTCAAGCTTTTATCTTCTATCTCAGCTAAAGTAGCATAATCACCTGTTGTATTTGTCTGAGAAAGATGCGCAGAAACCGCGTCTAATTTACCTAATGAGGGCATTTCAATGGATGCTATATCTATATCATCAACATGAATTTTAGCAATCTCAGATGCCATATTAATAGCTGAACAAACCACAAACATTGAACCATTTAAACCAACAATATTTACCTGACCTACCGCTAACACATCAGATACTATACTCTCAACAACATCTGTTATTTTCGCTAAAGCATCCGAAGGCCTTAGAAGAATAATTCTACCATTGAAATCCTCATTACTCATAACAACACCAAATAATCAACAACATAGTTACACATAATATAACACTTGTTAACAAAAACCCTTAAAAATTATACAAAACTGCAGCTCACTTAATTTTTTCATTCAACTCTGCTATAGGTACAATTGTTTGTTCACGTTTTTTAAGATCTTTAAGAACCACAGTACTCTTCTCAAGTTCTCGCTCACCAACGATAACGGCGTAGTTAAAACCACGTTTATCAGCATCTTCCAAAGCTTTACCCATTTTACGTCCCATAAGTTCTAACTCTGTAGAAATACCCTGTTCACGTAGTAACTGAGTAATCTTTAAAGTATCCTTCTTTACAGACTCAGTAATGGGAATAACAACAGCCGATCGTTTTGTCCCTGTTGAAAAGACTGCATTTTGAGTTTGCAACGCAAGGGCTATTCGATCAATACCATGAGCACAACCAACCGCAGAGGTAGATTCACCCCCAAATGTTTCAATTAAACGATCATACCGCCCACCACCACCAAGAGCAATCTCAAGCTGCGGAATATAAACCTCAAAAATCATCCCCGTATAATACTCAAGCCCCCTAGCAAAAGCGGGTTCAACAATTAAAGAAATCTGTGCATTTGAAAAAGTAATCAACGAAAGTACTTCAAAGAGATTTTCTACAGCAATTTTAGCTTTCTCATAATCTGACACTAAAACGTTAACCTGATCAAGAGTATCACGCCAATCCTTACCCTTAATATCAATTAAACCCTGCAGGACATGGCGACATTTTTCTGACTCAAGAAGTTTAAGAGCAGCCTCATACTCTTTCTTATCCATACGCTGCAATACTGCATTTTGAACTCTTTCATCAACACACTCTTGACTAAGAACACCCCTAATAATACCTATATGACCAATCTTGAAAGCATACCCTTGCAAATTAAGCGCCTGCATCAACTTATTTGTAAGCAAAATAATTTCAACATCCGCTTCAGGCCTATTCGAACCCACTAACTCAAAATTTGACTGCCAAAACTCTCTATACCTACCCCGTTGAGGCTCATCATACCTATAAACAGTACCTACAGAAAACAATTTCAACGGCTTAGGCTCATTTCTTAACGAAGAAGTAACTAAACGAGCAATAGACGCCGTAAACTCGGGACGCAAAGCCACTCTACGCCCCCCCAAATCCTCAAACATAAACATCCTCTGCCGTATTTCATCCCCAGACTTAGCACCCAACAACTCTAAAGACTCAACATGAGGAGTAAAAACCTCTTTAAACCCAAAAAGAAAAGCAACCTCACGAGCATTAGACATAACATACGTAAAAACCTGAGCATCCCTACCCAGCAAATCGCGCATTCCCCTAACAGTCTGAAAAGCAGGCATAAACATACACCTCTAACGAATAAACTATACTTGTCAGTAAACCCATTTAATCTTTTGCTCATCCACAAAATAGTTCACAACTAAACTCTCACGTATTTACAAACAACCCAAAAATTATCGCACCATAACAATCACCCATAGCAATTAAAC
>WREZ01000142.1 GCA_009779045.1 Candidatus Bathycorpusculum sp.
AACGCAAATAAATGTGCAAAAAAGTAGTTTTAGCATGTGTCTGATGTCAAAGCATGGTGTACTCACGGTATTAAACTAGTTGGAATAGCAGATATGCGTCAATGTCATTTAATGTTGCTATAATTATGGCTGATAGAAAAACTCCGATATAGCGCTCAAAACTAAACGTATTAACATTAAATGAACATACAAGACAAGTGTATAAAAACCGTTAATGTTAATGTATATAAAAGAAGCAATCATACATTAAAATAACAGGCGCAATTGGAAATGGAACAAAAAATTTGTCAATGCACCATAGAACAACTTATACGACCACTAAATGATGTAGAAGCAAAAAATGCTCCTGAACAAGTATATATTGCTGGAAAAATACCTATACCGTTATCCGCTCCAAGAGTTGCTATTATAGGTTCTAGAAAAGCTACCACACAAGGTATAGAAACTGCTCATGTAATTGCTCACTTTCTCACACAAAATAATGTGATAATCGTTAGCGGACTTGCCGAAGGCATTGACACAGCAGCCCACACAGCGGCTATAAATGCAAAAGGACAAACAATTGCAGTTTTAGGTACCCCTTTAAACAAAGTTTACCCAAAAACAAACGCTAAACTCCAAGAAACCATTATGCAAGAACATTTAGCAGTTTCCCAATTTCCCAATGGACATCCTATACTGCCAGGAAATTTTGTCCAAAGAAACAAAACAATGGCTCTTATTTCTGACACATCGGTTATAATTGAAGCAGGTAGCACCAGTGGAACAATTCATCAAGGCTGGGAAGCTATACGATTAGGACGACCACTCTTTATTTGGACCAAACTATTACACGATTCATCTCTAACTTGGCCTAAAAAAATGATACAATACGGTGCTAGAGAACTTTTTGATCCCAAAGACATCCTCGAAGAGTTACCTTTTCAACTACACAACATCCTTGAAGTGCTTCAATAAATGAACCCCCTACAACTTAAACAACTTGAATTTGGATCCTTTCTATCATACGATCCTCATGGATCAACACATAATGCTATACAATCCAGAAAACTAATCCCGCATTTAAAACAAGATCTACCTTTAGGACAATCACCCATTTTAATGTCCGAATGGATAGTCAAGAAAATATGTGAATCAATGATTAACCTCAAATTTTGCTCCTTTTTTAAGTCAAACCCAATTTTAGTTCCTGTACCTAAAAGTTCTCTAATGCACGACGGAACTTTGTGGGTTCCTAAACGAATTGCAGACGCGTTAGAAAAACAGGGGTTTGGCACAGTTGCTACTTACCTCAAACGAGTTAAACCTCTAGCGAAATCTGCTATAAGCAATTCTGGTGCAAGACCTGATGCTCAACAACATTATGATTCTCTTACAGTTCAAGAAAAATTGGTTAAACCTGACAGGGATATTTTGTTAATTGATGATGTTATCACTAGAGGCGCTGCATTTTTGGGAAGTGCCAATCGGTTAGCAAATACTTTTCCAAATTGCTCTATCAGAGGATTTGCAGTAATGCGAACAATGGGCTACATTAAACCTTTTATAAAAATAGAAGACCCCTGTATGGGCCACATTTTTCTAGACGACAATGGAACATTAACTAGATACCCCTAATAACACAAACTAAACCCAGATATAGAAAACATTTCTATTTTCTCATGTTTGTTTATTTTCCTTCTTCTTACCTTTGACAACTTGACATTTTAACTCACAGTCTTTGTTTTGGCTGGTTTCTTTTTTGGTAATACGCTATTGTCTAACTCAATAAGCTGGTCAACCGTTGTGCATAAATTAACTGCTCAGAGTTTCTCTATGACATTTTTTTCTCTTAATTGTTCGTAGATGTTTTTTATGGTCTTTTTTAGTTCTTCTTTGTTAGATGTTTCTGTGCGGATCAGTTTTCCGGTGAGGAAAACAAGAACGGATGTTGATGGTTTGTCTGTTTTGTTGAGGGGGTGAACGTTTGTTTGGGTCGTAAATGGTTTCGTACTCGTTTGTGAATGTTTAGGGGATATTGGCGCTGCTTAGATTAACTGAAGCCCCTTAGATTTTTCACCTAAAACTCAAAAGTGTAGTCGTTTGCAACTATTTTTTCTGTTTACTCTTAATTTTGTTCATAACACTTGCTACAAACATTTTGCTCATTTTACCATAACATTATAATATTTTGGTGATTGAGGAGTTTACATAGTTGGGTTTACATGGGTCAAATACCGTTGTGCATTGTTACAAACGTGTTTCTGCCTTCTGTTGGTGGAATACAAATTGTAACATATGAACAAAGCAAGAGGCTGCTTCAAAAAAACTTTGACCCAAAAATTGTTACCAACTGCATTCAAACCCCAAAAAAATATGTCTACGACAAAATAAATGTTGAATGCTATGAATCTATGAACGCAGGCTTTCGCGTAGGCATACCCTATACTATACCTACAATACCTAGTTTTCCTGTCTTTACAAAAAACATAAAAAACAGCAAAATCATCCACGCACATGGCCACCCCTATTTAACCTCACTTATAGCCGGCAAACTCGCAAAATACTACGAAAAACCATTCATCCTAACACAACATAACACCTTCATAGACTACAACAACATTTTCAACTACATTGAAAAAGGCAATGACTTAACAGTTGGCAAAGAAACACTCAAACAAGCTGACAAAATAATAACTGTAAGTAACGCAACAAAAGAGTATGTTCTAAGTTTAGGCGCAAACCCAAACAAAATCAAAGTCCTCCACAATGGTGTAGATCTTAAACGATTCAAACCATTACCCCTTGTTAAAGCTGAAATGCGTAAAAAACTAGGCATTCCAAAAGACGCCAAAGTTGTTCTAACTGTTAGACGTCTAGTTTACAAGAATGGTGTTGACACTCTTATTGACGCTGCAAATCTTGCAGTAAAAAAGAAACCAAATCTTGTTTTTATAATTGCTGGAAAAGGCCCTGACATGGCCAGCGTCCAAAGTCAAATAGAACAGTTAGGTCTTGAAAAAAACATCAAATTAACTGGTTTTGTTGCTGACCAAGACTTGCCATTATACTATAACACCGCGGACTTGTTTGTTTTACCTTCAAAATCAGGTGAAGGCCTACCATTGGTGGCTCTAGAAGCTATGGCATGCGGTTTGCCTGTTATAGCTACAAATGTTGGAGGCATAAATGAAATTATGGTAAAAAGGTTTGGAAAACTGGTGCCCGCTAATAATCCTGAAGCGTTAACAGACGCCATTTTAGAGTTCGCAGACATTAACAATAACACAGGAGAGCTGCGAGCTATCGTTGAGGCACAATACAGCTGGGACAAAAATGTGGACAAGCTCATTGAAATATACGAAGAGCTTATTTAAGTTAATATAAACAATATTAATCCAATACATAGGAAGATGGCTATGAATAGAAAGGTAGACTTAGTATCCATAGTGATTCCAACCCTTAATGAAGCAGGTAACATACTGGAAGCTGTAACAGTAGTACATGAAGAATTAACGCATCCTCACGAAATTATTGTTGTGGACGGAAACTCTACCGATGGCACACAAGAAATCGTAAAAAGCACAAACTTTTGTAAACTAATAATTGAACCCAGACGTGGTTACGGCCGCGCCTTAAAAACAGGCATGGACAACGCAAAAGGCAACGTTATCATTATGGTCGACGGCGATGGCACATATGAGGTAAAACATATCGGACGCATGCTTGACAAAATGATCCAAGAAAACGCCGACATGGTCCTCGCCTCCCGCATGTATGACCCAAACAAAGCCATGGGCTTCTTTAACTTTGTCGGAAACAAAATAATCACCTTCTGCTTTGACTTCCTCTACAGCCAATACCTAAGCGACACACAATCAGGATTCAGAGCCATATCACATGAAGCCATAAACAATGTACGCCTAGTCGAAGGCGACATGGCCTTTGCCACAGAAATGCTCATAAAATTTACAAAGAAAAACTACAAAATGGTAGAAATCCAAAGCACATACAAAATCCGCAGATACGGCAAACCCAAACTACAAAAATTCAAATCAACCATAGAAATATTTACCACAATGGTAAAAGGACTAGTAAACAAGTGAAAACATATGGAAAACAACAACA
>WREZ01000143.1 GCA_009779045.1 Candidatus Bathycorpusculum sp.
AGCATAACCATCCATTGCAGAACGATCAAAACAAGGCAAATCATCCAACGCAACAATATCTTCAGCTAAAACTCTACCACAGACATCAGAAAGAGGTAAAACAACTTGTGGAGGCTTCTTGACATGCCACACAGACAACCATTTCTTAAGTGCCTCATCAACGTTTGTTAATGTTTGAAACCCTTGTAATTTTACCACAACAATCTACTCCAAACAAAGCAATACCGACATTACATTAAAAACATATCGAAAACAACAAACGTCAAAAAGCCAAAATAAAAAGATAATACACCACGCTTGTAAAGCGGTCATCGATTAAAAGAACAACTTTTGTTGCGAACCAACACTTATTTTACCGTCCAACACTTGTTGTAACATTTTTTTCATTTTAAGAGCATCAATATCAAGAATAGGAGTCTCACAAATTATAGTAGGTTGCATTTTGAAGTCAACTAACACTTTTGCCAATAACTCAAATTCAGGTCCATAACGAGGCTCATCTAAAATGTGATGTTTACGCTCACCTTGGCTTGAAAATTCAATTTTAGAAAAATGACAATGCATACTTCGAAGAGCCACAGATCCAAGGGTTGATTCAATTTTTTCCGCAACAGCTCTCAGGTCATCAACTTTCTTAAAAGCACCCAAATCTCGCGCATGCAAATGCCCCCAATCAACAACCAATTGAGTACCCTCAATTTCTTGACAGATCGTCATTATTTCATCTACATCACCAACCTGAAATTTTCTACCCATAGTTTCAGGACCAAGCTTAACTTTTAAGCCCAAGTCTTTAATTGTTTGACTGACCTCTTTTAGAGCTTTAAGACAATTATTAAATGCGTGACTTTTTTCAAATTTTCCATAAAACCCCGTATGGAACACTATAACGTAAGCGCCCATCCAGTCTGCTGCTGTTGCCCCAGCAATAAGACGCTCTTTACTAGCAGATATAACATCATCTTTACCAGCCAAGTTTATGAAGTAAGAACCATGCATGCTTAAACGAATATCATGCTTTTTTGCTTCAGCACCAAGTTTTTCAGCATCTTGCTGCTTTATCTGCGGTTTAGCCCCCCATCGTACAGCCTGATACTCAAAAGCGTCAAGACCTTCTTCACGCAACAACCCAGGAACATCATGTATTTTTGCTTTAAGCAACCTAAAAGCTGGAGGCACTCCTGCAGTACCAAATCGGGTTTGCTCGGCCATATAAAATCCCTATAACGGTAGAAAAAGAGGTTTTACAATATAACTTTTTCACACGAGCATCTGAAAATACCATTTGAATTGTTAAATGAGTCTGCTTATCAGTTCATTCATCAAGGGGATTGAACTAAAAAGAAAGAGACGCACGTATATAGTTACGAGCAGTATTAGGGCAGTTACGCTAATTAAGATGCAGTCTCCTTTGTGTAGTTTTAGTAGGTATAGGTTTGTGCGTTTTTTTGCTGCGCCCCAAGCTCGTGACTCCATAGCTTCTGCAAGTTCCAAGCTTCGTCTGATAGCACTAACGATAAGTGGGATAAGAATGGGAATGTAGTTTCTTATGCGTTTAAGTATGTTGCCTTTTTCTAGTTCTAATCCGCGTGCTTTTTGTGCGTCCATAATGGTTTGAGCTTCTTCGGCTAAAACTGGTACAAATCGTACAGCTGTAGTAAAGGCAAATGAGAATTCGTATGGCATGCGTGATTGTTCAAGGGCTAGACCTAAGTAGTCAGGTGAGGTTGTTAAGAAGAAGACTGAGAAGGATTCAACCAGCACTATGAAGCGCATAGTCATACCTATGGCAGTTTCTATGTCAAGTGCTGTTAGAGTCCAGTTGTTGTAGAAGAATTTTGTTAATATGTTTATAATAAAGATGAATGTTGCTAAGAAAGCTGCGCCGCGGAGTGATCTAATCCATTGTTTTTGTACTCTTGCCAGAAACACGAAGGGTAATTGTATTAAGAGTAGTATTGCAAGGGGTAATATTTGGTGGAATAGAATTGCGCTGATAAATATGGCTATAACGTAGATGAATTTGATTCTTGGATCTAAATTGTGGATTGGAGAGGAGACTTTTCGAAATTTTAGTCCATCAAAAACGCTCATTTACATTAAGCCTCCTTTTTAGCTTTGGATAGTATGACGGTTTCGGCTTCGTCAAGGTCGATAATATCAGCAGGTAGACCTAAGGGGGATAGTTTAGTGAAGATTTGTGCTATTTGTGGGAGCACAATTGAGGATTCTTTTAGCAATTTAGAGTTTGTCAAGATGTCTTTTGCTATGCCGTCGGCAACTATTTTGCCATCGCGTATTAAAATTACACGTGGATTGCATTCAGATACGAATTCTACATCATGAGTAACCATAACTACAGTTTTCTTTTTAGCTTGTAGTTGCATAATGAATTGGCGTAGTTTCTCTTTTTGTTCATGATCTTGCCCAATAGTTGGCTCGTCAAGTACAAGGGTTTCTGGATCCCAAGCTAAAACTGAAGCCAACGCGACACGTTTACGTTCACCACCACTTAGCAGAAATGGTGAAGTTTTACGGTATTGCGTCAATGAGAGAAAGTCCAATGCCCAAGTTACACGTTTTTCAATTGTTTCTTTATCGAAGCCAAAATTTTTTAGTGCAAAGGCAATTTCGTCTTCAACTGTTTCGCTGAAGAGTTGATTATCAGGGTTTTGAAAAACAAAACCAATATTTCTTGCAAGCATGGCAACACTAGTTTTGGTGGTTTCAACACCGTTAACATGAACAGTACCTGAAGAGGGTTTTAGTAGTCCATTGAAATGTTTAATGAATGTGGTTTTTCCAGCACCATTTTGTCCCATGATTGCAATAAAGTCGCCATCATTAATGGTTAAAGATATGCCTTTTAGAGCTTCAATATTGTTTGCATATGAAAAATGTACATCTTTAAGTGTAATCATGGACGCAATACCTTCAATAGTTGATCTGCAATTTCATCTGAAGACAGCGGAATTTGTTTGTTAATGTCAAATCCGGCAGCTTTTAATTTTTTGTAAAGTAATGTAGCTTTAGGTATGCCTACGCCTATACGACTGATTTCTTCATTACAGAGAAGGTCTCGTGGGTTTCCTTCAAAACAGATTTTACCTTTATCCATCACAACAAGATGATTAGCGTATTTGACAGTTAAATCAAGCCTATGCTCAACCAACACTACAGTGATACCTTGTTCCTGATTAAGTTTATAGATAACCTCAAAAATTCGTTCAGCACTTAGAGGATCAAGAAAAGAAGTAGGTTCATCTAACACAATAATCTCTGGCTGCATAGCTAACACAGACGCTATTGCCACACGCTGTTGCTGACCCCCAGAAACCTCATGTGGCGATCGTTCACGCAGGTCATAAATACCCGCTAAATTAAGAGCCCAATCAACACGTTTTCGCATTTCATCTCGAGACATACCCAAATTTTCCAAACCAAAAGCAACATCTTTTTCTACACTTAACGCAAAAAGCTGATTCTCCGGATTTTGAAAAACAAGTCCCACATGCTTTGCCAAATCAAAAGTTTTCTTACCAGATATGTTTTGTCCAGCTACAATAATTTGACCCTTTAATTCACCGGAATAAAAATGAGGTATAAGTCCATTAAAAGTTCGGCACAAAGAAGTTTTCCCACAACCACTTGGACCTGTAATGAGCACAAAATCACCCTTCTCTATATTAAGAGAAAGACCATCAATAGATGGTTTAGATGCGCCAGGATAAGTATACACGAGATCGCTTATTTCAATTATCGACATTACATGTGCCTACTATAGACAATAAGCGCAACACAGCTTCATTTAAGCGTAGCTACGCGTTAGTGAGTATTTTCTCTTTCAAAAGTTCAAGGCACTTATCCAATGCAACATCTAAAGTACCCTTAGCATTAACACCGGCAGCCATCGCATGACCACCACCCACACCTCCAAGGAGCTCACCCATAGGCATAGCGATGTCTTTTCCAAGATGTATACAAGTTTTTTCACTAAAATCACGGTTACAACGAAGACTAATCTCAAGTTTACCAGATTTTTTCCCAGCAACAGCAGCCATGTGTGCACCTAAATCAACAAGAGATTTAGCCGCTGAAGCCTCATA
>WREZ01000144.1 GCA_009779045.1 Candidatus Bathycorpusculum sp.
CAAATAAACTAAAAATTGTCACATCCTTTTATCCTCTAACTTATTTAACACAACAACTTGGCGGTGACCACGTAGAAATAACTCAGCTTATACCTAACAACGCTGAAATTCACAATTGGGAACCCTCTATTTCACATATAATGGCCGCAGAAGACGCCGACATAATATTTTATAACGGCGCAGACGCAGACCACTGGATAGAAGAAGACATCTTACCTGCCCTAACTAACTCAAATAACAGAATTATCACTAAAACAACCACAAATTTAACCCTTATAACAAACACAAAACAAACACATGAACCTAAACAGGAACAACAACAATATCATCAGCATAATCATGGTTTATATGATCCTCACACGTGGATAAGTCCCTACATGGCAAAACAACAAGCAGAAAACATTTACAACACACTAATTACCGCAGACCCTGAACATGAAAACTATTACACCAAAAAATGGAACAACCTAAAACAACAACTTGAACAATTAGACAACACATACCTAAATACACTCTCAAACAACAACACCAACACCAAAAACATTCTTTTTGTCTCTCATGAAGCATATGGATACTTAGCTAACAGATACAATTTTACCCAACACGGCGTAATTGGCCTCTCAGCAGACCAACAACCCAGCGTTACAACTATTAGCAACCTAATTAACGACATGAAAAAACACCAAATATACATACTCTACTTTGACCCTGTTTACTCAGACAAATATGTCCAAACCATAAAAAATGATGTTCAAACCCAAACAGAACAAACCGTTACCCTACTAAAACTCTACTTAATGTTAGGCCCCACAGACGGCTTAGACTACATAGAGCAAATGCAAACAAATCTTACCAATCTACAGACAGGCTTAGAAATAATAAACTCAAAAACATAGGTGAAAAAAAGAAGATGATAACACAAAATAATCCTCCTGTGCTGGAAGTAAAAAACCTAAACATAAACCGTAACGCCACAACCGTAATTGAAAATGCAACATTTACAATTAACAAAGGCGACTACGTAGGAATAGTTGGACCAAACGGCGGAGGAAAAACAACGTTACTACGCGTTATCCTAAACTTTTTACCCTACACACAGGGATCTATACAATTATTTGGCACAGACTTAACCAAATTTTCATCCTGGCAAAAAATAGCATACATATCTCAACAAGCCACCAATTTTGAAGACCAATTTCCCCTAACCGTTCGCGAACTAGTATCCCTGGGCTGTATACAAAAAGGCCATTTAGGCAGAAAATTTACACCCAAAGACTGGCAAACCGTAGATAATAACATAGAATATATGGGCTTAAAAGACGTAGCTAACAGACGAATTGGCCAATTATCCGGAGGACAAAAACAACGCATGTTTGTCGCAAAAGCATTAACCCATAAACCAGAATTAATCCTACTAGATGAACCTATAGTAGGCGTAGACTCAGACGCCCAAGAAAAATTCTACAAAAAACTAAGCGACTTAAACATAAAATATCAAACAACCATACTAATTGTCACACACGACTTAGCCTCTGTTTTCTGCCGCATGTCAAAAATATTATGCATCAACAAAAACATCGAAATAGCCAACATCACCCAAGACCTAGACACCACACAACTACTTAAACGCGCATATGGCGACCATTTCCATTTTGTATTCCACCAACATAGCTGTAAAGGAGAATTCCCACATGACCACCCTTAACCTGTTTAACCTCTTTGGATACCAATTCTTTCAAAACGCCATAATAGGCGGCATAATAGTTGCAATAATCTGCGGCCTAGTCGGCCTCTTTCTAATCCTTAAAAAAGAAGCCATGATAGGCGATGGCCTCTCACACACAGCCTTCGGAGGCATAGCCATAGGCCTCCTAATGGGCATAAACCCCACAATAACCGCCTTAGGCACCTCCATTTTAGCAGTCTTTATAATCTCTTATATGAGACGAAAAAAAATCGCCACATCCGACTCTGCAGTAGCCATAATGCTAGCCATAGGTTTCTCAACAGGCCTAATCATCATAAGCCTAACCGGAGGATTCAACACTGAACTATTCAACTACCTATTTGGCTCCATACTAACCATAACACTATCAGACCTCATAATAGTATCCGCATTAAGCACATTTGTCATACTATTCATAGGATTTTTCCGACACGAACTCTTATCCATGATCTTTGACGAAGAAGACTCAAAACTAAGAGGCATACCCACAAACCACCTAACCATAATCTTTGACCTAATCACAGCCATAACCATAGTACTCTCCATAAAAGTAATCGGCACCATACTAGTAATAGCCCTCCTAGTAATCCCCGGACTATGCGCCTTAAAACTAAACCTATCCTTCAAAAAAACCCTACTAACAACAATACTCTTCAGCACCATAAGCACCACAACAGGCATCCTAGTCTCAGCAATATTTAACATAGTCACCGCAGGCATCATAGTACTCGTACTAGTCACATTCTTCACAATCACCCTCATATACAAAAAACTCGAATAAACAAAAAAATGTGTTTTGGCGATGCTTTTGTATACCACGCATCACACAAATACTCCACAACAAAACTTGCAACAACACATTTTTTATATTACACAACCTATAATGTACAAGTCCTTCAAAGTTTACATAAAAATATTTAACATATCTTCAACATAACAAAAATTAAATACATTTATCAACGGAACTAAAAGGATAAATGCCGAAAACAAAAATAAAGTGGAGTAAATGACATGGCATTTGATGATTCTGAAATCGTCATCTACCAAACTGAAGATGGTCGCACAAAAATTGATGTTCACATAGAGAAAGAAACTGTTTGGCTGACACAAGCACAAATGGCTGAACTTTTCCAAACAACAAAACAAAACATAAGCCTCCACATAAACAACGCCTTCAAAGAAGGTGAAATAGAGTTCTCTGCAACTGTCAAGGAATACTTGACAACTGCCCCCGATGGAAAAAGCTACAGTATAAAGTATTACAATTTGGATGTTATTATTTCGGTTGGTTATCGTGTTAAGTCGTTTCGGGGTACGCAGTTTAGGCGGTGGGCTTTGGGGGTTTTGCGTGAGTATCTTGTTAAGGGTTTTTCGATGAATGATGATTTGCTGAAGAAGGTGGGTGGGGGTAATTATTGGCGGGAACTTTTAGAGCGTATTCGTGATATTCGTTCTAGCGAGAAGGTTTTCTATCGACAGGTGCTTGATCTTTATGCTACAAGTGTGGACTATGATCCGCGAACATCGGAGTCTTTAGAATTTTTTTAAAAATTGTGCAAAATAAGCTTCATTTTGCAGCACATGGTCATACTGCTGCTGAAATCATTGCTAAACGTGCTAATGCTGAGTTGCCTTTTATGGGTTTAACGGTTTTTTTGGGTGAGCAAACCGTAAGAGGTGAGGTGGGTATTGCTAAGAATTACTTGTCTGAAGCGGAACTTGCTATGTTGAATCGTATGGTTTCTGCATTTTTTGATCTTGCTGAATTGCGAGCGATGCAACATCAACCGATGTATATGCGAGATTGTGTAGTGGAATTGGACGATTTTGCTAAGCGATATGGTAAAGGTATTCTTTTAAACGCAGGGGTGGTTAGTCATCAAGTGGCTCTTGAAAAGGCAAATGCTGAGTATGAAAAATATCGTCAAAAAACGTTAGATGAGTTATCATTTGTTGAGCGTGATTTTCTTGCAAACATAAAAGCTGCGCAAAAGAAACTGGAAATAAAAAATAAAAGTTCAAAATAAGTTACAAAAGATTGTTGTGAAGTGTTTATCTAAAATTTAAGATCTGTTCATCACATATTTTGCTCTGTTAAACCTGTTTTTTAGAAAAATATATATAGTGCAAAAAAAAAAATAATATGTGGAAATGGTAAATATGAGAAAAATATTGCTGTTCTCTATATTAGTTGTATTTGTTATAGGCAGTTTATTTATAGCGGTGTTTAATTCTGGTTCAGCTTCCGCAGAGTCAGTTGGGGATTTGTGGAATACAAAAACGTCAATGAGTCAGGCGCGGTATGGTTTAGGAGTTGTGATGGTGGATGATAAAATTTATGCTATTGGTGGTTGGGGTATAGATGGTCTTACA
>WREZ01000145.1 GCA_009779045.1 Candidatus Bathycorpusculum sp.
AAGGTTGCATAAATCATGAGACATTTAAACGGGTTTTTTGTGGCATACTTTATCTTTTTGTTTCTATCAAGTCTACTTGTGTTGTCAGTTGCACCTACAGTAGTGCAGGCAGTGGATAAACCATCGGCACCACAGTTCAGCGTAAAACTTGTCAATAATTCTTATGATGTACCACCCTCTACTACAACAGACCCTTACACAGGTGCAACAACAACTGAACCAGGTTACCATGTAAACGCAGTTCGTATAGTAATTACAATAAAAAATCAGCCCTTCACGCCTTCTACAAACGAAAAAGGAGGCAAATATGCACTATACTATGAGAGTCAAGAGAAGGGTCATTTTGAAGACAGTTGGTCACTTTTTAAGAGAGCAACTTATCAATCAGATTCGGGTTACACTATCCTTGAGAGTAGTACAGGGCTGGCGGCAGGTTCTCAATTAGATATTAGAATTCAAGCAGTAATTGGAAAACCAGGTGGGCTGAATTATGTATATTATGGGGATGATAATGATGATACGGAACGCTACAGGGGCCCATATCTTTATCAGGATGTTGTGTCTAGTGATTGGAGCAGTGTTCAAACGGTTACTATTGAGTACAGTGGGTCGTCTACTGTGCCACCGTCTAATACTTTGCCAATTAATCCGTCCGACCCGTTAATATCTGGTTCAAATGTGCCGCCGGTTGATTCTCCACCGCAAAACCTTCTACCAACCTACCTACTCATAACCATAACAACAGTATGCCTCATCACAATTCCTTTGGTAATTGTTGCATACCACTATGGTCAAAGAAAAAACAAACACTGCCCAAACAATAACCCCTTTAACACCCAAACAAAGGATACGTACGAGGTGAAAACAGTATGACAGAACAAGAGCAAAGACAAAGTGTAGAAGTTTCGCCTGTGGTGCAACAAGCGTTAGCTAAGCTTAATGTGCGTATGGCAGATCTAATGGAATAAATAAATACTTGATTAATGGTTGACTACGTAGTCATAAATAGTTAACCGGATTTTAGGTGTTGGGTTGAAATGTTTTGAGCAGGTGTTTTGTTGTGTGTTATGTTAGGGAGGCTAGTTTTGTTCCGTCGCAGAA
The DNA here is from genome assembly GCA_009779045.1 of Candidatus Bathycorpusculum sp. Taxonomy (GTDB): domain Archaea; phylum Thermoproteota; class Bathyarchaeia; order Bathyarchaeales; family Bathycorpusculaceae; genus Bathycorpusculum; species Bathycorpusculum terrae. The sequence continues at coordinate 1,102 of WREZ01000145.1, forward strand.
TGCTTTGCCTGCTGTTTTTCCTGGTGTGCGGTAGCTTGAGTCTGCGAAGTTTAGGGTGCATAGTCCTAGTTTTGTTGTGTCTAGTTTGCCGTTTGTTAGGTATTTTTGTTCGCTGTATGTGTTGATTATTTGTCCTATGAAGAGTTCGTTTTTGGGTAGGTCTATGACGGCTACTAGTTTGCATTCTATGCATAGGGGGCATTCTTTTATCATGGGGGTGTCGGGTAGGGTGCCGTAGAATGTTTGAAATATTTGTGATTTGTCAAGGTTTGCTCCTGAGACAAGGCCGCAGTAGTCTACTTTGTCAAGTATGTTAGCTGAGGGAAAGTTTACGCTAAAAGTTTTTTTCTCTATGATGTATTTGTTTGAGAAGCGTACTTTGTTTAGGCTAAATGAGACTAATGGGGGATCTAGGCTTGCTGTTGCTATGGAGCTAACTGTTGTAAAGTTTGGTTGGTTAGCAGTTATGTTTACGCCTATAATGCCCAAAGACATGGGAAACATCATGCCGTTTTTTCCAAGTGAGATTTTTTCCACAGACACGCACGCCTAAGTTGTTAAGTGTAAAGTAAGAATGATGTTAGAAAGCGTTTTTATTAAGATTATTTTTTACTTAAGAATTAAGCATGGACTACCACAAAAATTTCAGTTTAATTGCTTGCTGTAGTGAAAGGCGATGGTTTTTTGTTGTTGGTTAGTGTTTAAATATTTCTGGTGTTTTAAATGTGTATGAGTTTCGGTTCAAAATCTGGGTCTAAGCGTAATATGGGTGTTAAGTCTCAGAAGCGTTTGGGTCAGAAAAAAGGGGTTATAAAAAAGAGCGGTAGGGTGGGGGCTAAGTATTTGAGAGGGGATTTTTCTGAGACAGCACCACCGCAGGGGGTTGTAGAGAAAACTTTGGCAAGTATTGAGCGTTTGGGGAGTCAGGTTTTTGCGCTTTCTCCGTTTAGTCAATATTTTGATGATTGGTTAATGAATTTGCGTCGGGTGGTATCAGATTTTGAAGTTTTTTCAGGTGTAACGGTGGATGAGGCTTTTGTTGTGGAGCGTGAGCAGGTGTTTTTGGATATAGAGGCATTGCTAGCGGATCATAGAATTCAAGAGTCTGCTGTAGCAGATGTAGAGAAAATGCTCTATGAATTAAATCATGAACTTAGAGTTATAGAAGGGGATTATGCAGACAAAAGTCGTGTGTTAAATAATAAACGCAACATAGACACTCAACAGTTAACAAATCAAATTAGAGTCTTAGAAGAAGAGCTGCATGGTCAGGAAAGTTTAAAGTTTGGTGTTTTTCAGTTTGGAGCTAAAAAAGCGGCTACAGAAAAACTTAGACAAACACAACAAAGCACAACATATGCTAAAAAACAGTTAGAAACAACTTTACAAACATACACTACAGAACATAACAAACTATACGAAAACTATACAGCAAAAAAACAAGAGTTAACCACTAAATCTGAGGCTTTACACAAGAAAATAGAACAAATAGAAATAGACCCCTCCATAGAAACCCGAAAAGACACCTGCACCCGCCTAAACAATGCAATAAATGAATTAATCAAACGCCAACCAACAACAACAGACCCAAGCAACTAACCACGATTAGATAACCTCATCTTTTACTGCGACTATTTAAAAATGCAGAAGGGGGCTCTAAATGAAAAAGGGGCTGTTCTAAAGTAGAACACTTAGGCAAGAAAGTGTTCTGCCACCAAAGATATACACTGTTTTGATAATAAAGAGGCAGTAGTGAAAAATAATGAAAATTGAAAAGAAACTAATTACTCTAAGTATATTGGCTTTCATAATAGGACTGGCAATAATTTTGCCACCATATCTTACACTTGGTATAGGTGCTACAGCTAAAATTAAACCTATATCAAATGTAAACATGATACTATACGCTCATGCTGTTCCAACCACACATATCAATGGAGAAAACAAAATAAGTGGACAAACCATCAATTTACTTACAAATTTTACCTTAAACCCTGATGTAGCCATAGCTAACCTAAAAAATGTAGATGCACAAATAGAAATCTACAACTTCCACGTTTACTCTGACAAAACCTCAATAGCTAACATAACCTACTGCATTCCAATAAGCAAATACATACCTGATCCAAATAACAAAAGGGGCTATACCTCAGCAATTCAGGGATCAGGTAATGGTTTTTGGATTTTTAAGGATGGAACAAAATTTGACATAAAAGATGTAGATATTATTGGTTACACCGAGGGAAATGACCAAAGTGGATTTACTGTAGGAAAACTCAGTTTGACTGAAGAAAATGGATATAGCTACACACATGAATGCGACAAAATGCTACAAAGAGGCTTTTACGTTGGAAGTAGTTTTGCAGCTATATATAATGCCAATGGTGAACAATCATTACAGGCACAAAAAAATATAGAAAACGCTCAAATACTCTACATCGACGTCACACGAATAATGACAGTAATATACAAACATCAAGACAATACATCTGACACAACAACATCACCAACATCATCAACTATTACAACCACTATGGTTAACAACAAAGTTATATGCCACATAGAATTATCAAAAAACGACTGGGGATTCGCATCAGGACCCATACCAAACTTTATGCAAACTGATGCGAACTACAGATACATACTACCACCTTCAGCATTTTCAAACCCACAACTACCAAAAGAAGAGTACCGAATTCACATGAACATTATAGACTACGCACCATGAATATTATAGACTACACAAGAACGCCAGGAGACATTATTGGTTGAAAAGTAAGGTGACAATAGGAGACAGAGTATGAAGTATAATGACGAGTTAGAGGGCAATACGTTAAGTGTGTACGCGTTTATTGTTCGTTCAGGTGAACCGGTGGGTGTTAGAGATGTTACACGTGGTGCAGAGCTTAGCAGCACTAGTGTTGCGCATCATCAGCTTCAAAAGCTTGAAAACTTGGATTTAATAGAGAAGGATAGCTATGGCAG
>WREZ01000146.1 GCA_009779045.1 Candidatus Bathycorpusculum sp.
GACCAAGGTTGGGTCGGACTAACCAGCAAGTAAACCAAAGGCAGAATCTTTCATAAAGTCTACTTAGTGCTAACAAACAATAACACCTTCTGACTTAAAAACATTACAACTGTAATATTAGATCGCTTCTGTGTAGGTAGGCGAGCCATTCTGAGTCTTTTTGGTCTGTTTTTCGTCCTGGAATAGCTTTTACCTGATGGGCATTAGCTAGTACGGGTTTTAGGCCTGCGTCTTCTAATATTATGAAAAGTGTTGTCCAGTAGGAGCCTGTTGATTCCATGGCTATGTCTTGGGTGTTGTTTGTTTTTAGCCAGTCTTTTAGTTCCTGCATTTCTGTTATATTGTTGGTAAGGGTTCTTGTTTGTTTATGTCCTGTTTGGTCTAGTATGGTTGCGATGTGTATATCGCGATGGACGTCGATTCCGCAAACTTTTTGTTCCATACTTTCACCTTATTTTATTGTGGTGGTTGGAAGAGTGCTCTCTTGTGGGTTTTGTGCCTTTTCCTATGCGGGCTCGAGGCCCTGGCCTTCTGATCCGCTTGGGAGCACACACTATTTTGTTTGACGAGGTCTAAGAAATTGCCTCAAAAACACTTTCGGTGTTTCTTCCAACAATCCATAACTAAAAGTAAACAGGGCAAAAAGACGTTTTCCATTGCACTTCAATGAAAAATCATTTTATAGAATTTGTTTAGAAAATGATTTTGGGACACCACACAAAACTGGCACAACAAAACTATTTATAAATACCAATACAGTCCACCATTAAGAGATATACTATTGATGTGGGGCAGAAAGGTGAAACAGTCATTAAAAACTTTATATCCCGCGGACAAACAACGAAGGATTGTTTTTTGGAGCCAAATCGTTGGGATCATACTTATTTTCATCTTAATAACCCCCATTTTTTCCCAAAATCAGACTTTTGTTTACATATTATTGACCATTCTAATATTTTGCATATATTTATATAGCATATTTCTCAATCGCGATAAATCGAATCCTAAGATACATTATTATAATAACAATAATTGGGGAGATATTGTTGATTTTATGAAGAACTGGCTTAATACAGATAGTTATGTTATGGTGTTCTCTAGAGATTTATCTATTGTAGAAAAAAACAATGATTTGAAAAATATATGTGTAAGAAAAGCAAAAAACAACGAAATTGGTGTTTGTATACAAAAGAGCTCTGCTTTTTTTGACGACCTCAAACAAAAAGGGGCTGACGTTTATGAATATGGTGACGATTTTACTCCTCTCACAAGATTTACTATTGTTGGATATAAAAGAGGCAAGAGTAGTTTAGCAATAGGACATACTTCTGGAGCTGGAGCGAACAAAACGCATACAATCATAGAATATGATGAAGGCACAGACAGTGAGGTCGCGAACCTTGCCAAAGACCTGATCCGACTAATAGTTGACAAAGTTTGTAAACAAGGAAGTGCTGTGTAGATGAGATTTATTTCAAAACCTGACAACACAAAAATTGCCGAAATGTGGGATTCTTTGGCAATTAAAAGACAGAGATGTATTGCTGAGGGTACAGATACAACTTTTATGTACGTAATATGCCCACATATTTTATCGCTGTTGGCAGAGTATCCTGAAGATTCTCGGATAATCGATTTGGGGTGTGGAACAGGCTCGCTTACCCATGCTATAGCCAATAGACATAAATCCGTAGTGGGACTTGATATAAGTGAATCAAGTATCGCACTTGCAAGCAACAGTAATACACATGAAAACAGTGATGTGAAATTTATTTGCACGTCAATCGAAGAATATGCGAAAAATACACTTGCAAAATATGATGTTGCTGTTGCTAGTATGCTGTTTTCTAATGTTGTCGATCTCAATAACACTATTTCTGCAATAAGTTCTTTGCTGGTCGATAGAGGGACATTGTTAATACTAATGCCCCATCCTGTGTTTTGGCCGTATTATTGGGATTTCGCTTTTTTCAATGATTATAATTATTCAAAAGAACAGTATATTGAAACAGACTTTGTAATTTCTTCTGACACAAATTGTGGCAGTTCTATATACATTCACCGACCATTAGACCAATATTTTAGTGCATTTTTAAGGAACTTTAATATTGATCGTTTTATGGAAATAGTGGCATGCAAAGATTTCGATTCTCGAATATTGTCTGAGTTTAAATTACCGCGTCTAATTTCATTAGTGTTGCATAAAAAGTGATTTCTGTTATTAAAAGTTCCACGCTGCTACGTGACTTGTAACCTAAATTCTGCGATTTTTTGACACATACATCATCATGAATTAGAACCATAAATAAAGCTTATCTTTTAAAATAGCTAAATTATTTACATAAACTCACATGTTATAAGAAATGCACTACACTATTTTTTCAATGACTTTAACTACTTCACGTATGGGGTATAATCAGACTGCGCAAAAACAAAAAGATTTTTACGAGGCCATAACGTGATTTCTACCTGATTTTTCGAATGTTTCTTCAGATTCGCCCAAAAAAAAGACAAAAACAACCAAAACACAATTTATAGTCCAAATAACGCCGCTAAACCCGCCCTATCAGCCCCAAAAATATTAAAAACCCGCCTAAAATTATACGCCAAAAACGCCAAAACTGTCTCCCCAGTCACCTTCACAAGCCCCCTACACAAAAACGCCTTAAACCCCCAAACACTCTTCACCGTACCAAAAGGATGCTCCACAATCCAAGAACGCTTCCGATAAAGCACCCTACCCTCTCTAGTACGCACATCCACCACATCAAGTGCATCCTGATAAAGCGGTCGATAAACCCTACGATAAGAAGACTTGGTACACTCCCCTCGTTTCAAACAAGCACGACAAACCACATAATTCTCATACACCCTATGCGGCCCACCACTATACTTGTTTACACGTTTAAACTGCAACTTTTGCTCACACGGACAAACATAACAATCAAGTAACTTATCATAAACAAACCGCTCAAAACTAAATTCCTCACTCTTCTTAGATCCACCCGCTTTAGGCTTAGCAATCAAACACAAAACACCCATTTGCTCGCACGCAACAATATCCTCACCATCATAAAACCCCTTATCAGCCAAATGAGTAAAACCCTCAACCCCTAAAACCTCCCGGGTCTTATTAGACATAGTCTGCAGGTGTCCAGAATCATTGGCTTGGTTGGTTACTTCAAAGTCCACAATAAGTTTGTGTTTCGCATCCACTGTAGTTATAGTGTTGTAGCATACGTCAAGGGGTCTTGCATCTCCACCACTATGCATTAAGCGAGCATCGGGGTCAACTGTTGATACTTCGCCTTCTTTTTCTGCTTTCTCTAAGAGTTTTTCAAGGTCTACTTTTTTGTTTTTGAGTTTTTGGAGTAGTTCTTGGCATTCTTGAGGGTTAGGCAGCTTGGTGTCTTCTTTTGTTTTGTTTTCTTCTTTGTCATTTTTCTCTATTGCATTTAGGTGTTCTGTTATTTGTTTGTTGATGTTGGCGATTTTTGTTTTTAGGGTGGTGGGGTTGTGGTTGTTTTTGCGGCTGTTGTTTGCACGGAATTTTGTGCCGTCGGTGGCTTGTGTTTCTTTGCCGTAGAGGTCGGCGTTGTTTAGCATTAGTGAGAAGGCGTGGAAGGTTTGTTTTAGGGCGGTTGCGTTGTCGGATCTAAAGTTTGCGATTGTTTTGTCATCAGGAGTTAATTCGTTTGTTAGTCACATGACTTCTAGGTTTTTTGTGGTTTCTGCTTGTAGTCTTCGGCTGGAGCGTATGTGGTGTAGGTATCGTAGATGTAGAGGTTTAGCATTATTTTTGGGTTGTAGGGTTTGTTGCCTGTTGTGTTGGTTTGGGCGTATTTGTATTCTAGTTTGTTCTAGTTAACGAACTTGTATAATTGGAGCTGCCCTTCATAAGAAGGGCAGCGACCGTCACAATTGCTATCAAAAACATTATGCTGCTTACACACAACTGGGAGCAGTTCAAAGTGTTGAATCCAAACATCTCTCAGTACAAGATTGATGAAGTAGAAAAAATGCTCCACTGTCGCGATCCCAAATACGGCTTTCTAACATACAAATGCAAAGACTGTAGC
>WREZ01000147.1 GCA_009779045.1 Candidatus Bathycorpusculum sp.
CAAAGAAGAAATCAACACCGCAATAATAATCAAAGTAGTAATTTGCTAACACATTTTTATTACGCATGCTCCGTAAGATAGGTTGAGACTTGCTGGCCTTATCATACAAAGCTAGCTCAGATGTCACATACATTTTAAGCGATATGTATTATGTAATATAATTGTATTGTTTTTGTTATGTTAAAGTTTGTTCAGATTTTAAAAGGTTTGATGTGTTATTGATTTAACCACCGCTTACTGGTGGTAAAATTGCTAAAACATCTCCCTCTTGTAGTGGAGTTTTCTGTAGCTTAAGTGTGGTTATGTTGGTGCCGTTAATAAGTAATTGTAGTATGCTCTTAATTTTTCCTTCTGGGTCAAACACGTATTCTGTGAATGGTTTGCCATATTTGTCTGTTAGCATCTTCAATACTAAAGATATGGTGGGTTCTTGATTTTCTGGAAAGGTGAGTTTTTCTTCTTTTTTGTTTGTTATTTCTCGTAGTGTGGTGAAGTAACGGATTGAAATTTGCACATAATTCCCTTTGTGATATAGATATGGTTGTGGTTTTAACTGTTGTGTTTATTCAGTGGTTTGTTTTTACCAGTTTATTTTGAGTTTTTGTATCATGAGGACTTTGGTTAGGTCGTTGATTATAAATGTAAAGATTGCTGTGAGTCCTAGTATAGTTAGTGTTTCTGTGATGGGTATTGCGGGGAGGTTTGGTACTCCTAAAGTGACAAGTATTGTTCCAGCGATTAGGCTTGTGATGATCGTGATTGAGAGAATTTTGCTTGGCATGGATTTGTAGAAGGGTCTTCTTTCTCGTACATTGAAGTTGAGCAGTAATGCTGAGTAGAATAGGATTTCAAAGGTGTAAGTGTATATTGTCGCGTTATTTATTGATACGTTAAATACGTTAAGTACAAGATATAATAGTGCAATAGATTCAACTGTTACAAGTGTTCCTAATATGGCTGAGGCTTTTATGGCTCCGCTTATTTTCCATGTGGCTGGGTTTTTTGAGCCTTGAAGTTTGTCTGTAGATATTGCAATTTTTACGGGGTCAGTTAAGAAAAAGTACATAATAACCCCAAAAGCTGAAATGGCATAATTTCCAGTTAATAGAAAAGTTAACACAATAAAAACTGACACTTGCAGGGTTCTTATGGTTTTGCTTAAAATCCATGCACTTATCCGCTCATAAATAACTCGCCCGCTCTTAACTAACTCTACAATACTAGTTATTCCCTCATTTACTAAAACTACACTTGCCGCACTCTTTGCCACATCTGTAGCATTACTTACCGCAATACCCACTTCAGCCTGTCTTAATGCCGGAGCGTCATTTACCCCATCGCCTGTCATCCCAACAATATGCTCACTATTCTGCAGACTTTTAACAATGGCATATTTATCTTCAGGATACACCTCTGCAAAACCATCACTCTCCTCCATTTTTCCACTAATAAACAAGCTGTCTTCTTTTTTAGCGGTTGTTTTCAAATTGGAAACCAACGTGATGCGTTCACCTAACCCAACACTTTTCGCTGTCTCCTTTGCAATTGGTAGTGCATCGCCTGTGAGCATTTTTACCGAAATTCCTAACTCATTCAATTCATGTATAAGTTGTTTTGAATCAGAACGAGGTATATCATAGAGAATAGCCAACCCCACTAATTGTGCGTTTTTTTCGTTATTGTCTGCTTTAGCTACTGCCAAAACTCTATAACCCTTCAACGCATACTTTTGAGTTTGTTCCTCCAAATACTGTTTTTCTGTTTCTGTCAACCCACAGGCTTCACTTATAACTCTAACCGCACCTTTCATAACCCTAAACGTTTCACCATCATCTTTTTGTATCATCGCTTGGGTACATCGCGTTTTAGGATCAAATGGAATAAACACTGTTTGTCTAAACATGTCTATTGACTGTTTTTCTTGTTTTGCTTTTTCAATAAATGCGAGGTCTATTGGATCATGATTTGCCTCCTCAGAAGCCAATGCCCCATAAAAAACTACATTTGCCTCGTTAAACCCCCTGTGAGCTATGGTTTCGGTTATTGAGAGTTTATTCATAGTTATTGTTCCTGTTTTATCAACACATAGAATATCCATAGTTGCAGCATCTTCAATAGCACTCAAACGAGTTATCAACACACCATTTTTAGACAACTCCATTGCCCCAAGCGCCATACTAACTGTAAACATAGCAGGCAACGCCACAGGAATTGCCGACAACAAAATAACCAAAAGAATCGGCAAAGTATCAATAACATTAAACCCTCTAAGCATAGAACAAACAAGCGCCACGATAGCTAAAACAGACACAATAACAAGCAACCAACGAACAACGTTGGATATAACTTTTTCAATATGTAATTTAGGTCTAGCTAGCTCAACAAGCTGAGCCGTTTTGCCAAAATATGTACTGCTCCCTGTTGATACAACAATCCCACTAGCTTCGCCACGTTTAACAATAGAACCTGAATACAAAAGACAACCCTTGTCTTTTTCTACACTAAAAGACTCACCCGTCAAAGCGGCCTGATCAACTTCAAGGTAACCCGACACAATTTTTACATCTGCAGGAACAAAATCTCCCGTTCTAATCCGCACAACGTCATCCGGTACAAGTTCTCTAGCAGGCAAAACTCTCCAAACACCTTCTCTTAAAACACGCGCATTAACCCCTATTTTCTTCCTTAAAACATCTGCAGCTTTCGAAGCCCTAAGCTCCTCCTCAAACCCTAACACAGCATTCAAAACAAGCAAACCAAAAATAATACAAACATCCGCATAACGTTGCAAAAAAAACGACAAAACAATAATTATCTCCAACAACCAAGCTGAAAGCCCCCAAAACCGCCTGATAAACTGTAACCAAGGTCTATTCCTCTTCTCTAGCACCTCATTAAACCCAAATTGTTTTCGTCTACACTCTACCTCTACCAAACTAAGCCCAGTTTCTAGCCTCTCACAGTTTCCCTCTCTTAACAGTGAATCTCCCATAGCGACACTTTTTTCTACCAAAATAATCTCACAAATATTCTATTTCTCCAATTTACCTATTGCCCCTGAATACAAAAAAATAAACAGTAACTTTGCAAAAACAGCTAGCAGAGTTCACGAGGTGCCTGTAGAATGTTATAGTGTTTTTTATTTACAAATTTTTATTTGGTTAGAGTTATTGGTTATTTGGTTGTAGTTTTTTGTTTTGACTTCAGCTAAGTATTTATTTCTAAAATACATTATTACTGTTGGTGTTTTATTATGGAGAACAAAAAAGAAACTGTGCAAAAAAGTATAGAGACCGCTTCTCATGGGTTAGAAAAAGCTGCAGAATCAATGTGTGATACACTAATTGCAGTAATGGATAAACTTGCAGGAAAAAAATCAGACATCAAGCTCAGCTTTGAAGATTTGACAATAGAAACTGGTCCCATTAAAGCAAAAATCAATGGTTCAATAGTCTTAGACATAATCTATTCTTCAGACGCTGAACCAACCCCATAATCTTTTCTATTTTGAGGTAAACAAGTTTGTTGTTGACTACTTTTTTAGCTGAAAGCATCAAATCAGGCAAGATAAAGGTAAGTCAAAACAACACAGAAACTTTAGAAATTACTGCCCAGAACAAAAAAATCGATGTGAATGCTAAAGATAAAGAATTCATAAAAGACATAATTTCCAGCACAAGTAAAAGCAATAAACCTCAAAAAGGAGTAATAGGCACAATTGAGCGCAGCGTTGATGGTCTACGAACAGTGCGAAATATGCAGCCTATGGTTAAAGAAATCGCAGAAGACCTCAAACGCGAAGGTATGACTGTAACTTTATCTTTTAAAGGTGATAAGGTAATAACCATAGGCTCTGAAGCAAATTCAAAATTTACAAGATTTTTATTAGGCACAAAAGATGTCCAAATTAATAGTGTCAAAAAACTAGTTGAAATGGGTCTTTAAAATTTTAGATGTACTGTTTAGCTAAAAACTGTTTTGATATGGTGTGGAAATTAAAGAAACGTTTTCTCCTATACCGTGTGTTTATTAGTATCTTACGAGTGAAATTCTTTGTAAATCGCACAGAAAATTAAA
>WREZ01000148.1 GCA_009779045.1 Candidatus Bathycorpusculum sp.
TATCACCAATATCCTGTGGCATTAGTCAAGTTTACACCAAAAAGAAAAAGGCATATTTACAGGGGTGCTGTAGAACTGTTTTGATGGGATTTTGGAAGATGTAAAAATGGTGTCTACATTAATTATGAAATGTCCTATATGTAGTGGTTTGTTTCTTGCGGTTGTTATGCAAAAAACTAAGGGGTGTCCTTATTGCGGTAGACGTATTAATTTGCAGAAGGCTGTATGTGTTGCTCAGGCTGATAGTTCTTTTGAGGCTTCTGAGATTTTAAAGCAGTTAAAGGCTAAGAATGCTCAGAATTCATGTTCGAATTCTTAGGGTGTTATCCGATTTGTTGTAGCATTTCGCAGGTTTTGCATAGTTCTTGTGAGGAGGGTTCTCCGCATTCTTTACATGTTTTAAAGTTTTCTTTTGTTGGCATTTGTTCTATGGCGGGGCGTAATCGTTCCATGGTGCGGGATATGGCAAATTTTGTTCCAGTGTGTTTTTCTTCTATATTGTTTAGCATGGTTCGTATGTCGTTGCGTAATGCATCTGAGGCGTATGGGCAGGGTGTGTCTTGGAAGGGTATTTTTTTTATGTAAGCGTATAGTGCGCTTTCGTTTTCGGGTATCTCGCAGAAGGGTTTTATTTTGCGTACAAACATTGGATGAACTTGATTAGTTAGGGGTTTTTCTTTGGATAATCGTGTAGTGTCTCCGCGTAAAATATTCATAAGTACTGTTTGTGTCTCATCGTCTAATGTGTGGGCGGTGGCAATTTTTGTGGCGCCTACGTTTCGAGCGGCAGTGTTAATAGCTCGTCGTCTTAGAACACCACAGTAAGCACACGGTGTTAACTCTATTTGTCCCTTAGCTCGTAGTTTAGTAATTATCTCATCAAGAGTTAATCCAAAAAGTTCTTTAAACGAGATAATGTGAAGGGGGATTTCTAGGGTTTTACAGTTTTTTTCTGCAATATCTAACGCTTCATCACGATAACCCTTAATGCCCTCATCTATAGTTATAGCAGTAAGTGTAGTTTTAGGCCTATATTTTTGGAGTTTAGCTAAAATGTGTAGCAGACTTAGGCTATCTTTTCCACCTGAAACAGCCACTGCTAACTTGTCGTCAAATTTAAGCATATTATATTTAGTTATAGTAGCTCTAACTTTTGCTTCAACAGATTCACTGAAACATTTTCTGCACAATTTTTGACCTGAATATTTACGGTAAAAAAAGCTTTCTTTTTTCTTACAAACTGTGCAATAAGAGCCTGACATTAATATTCAACACTTTTACTTTCTATTAACTAAATAAATCTATAACTAACAATAATTAAAAAGGCATGAGTAAAATGTCTCTTAAACCTCGTCGTAGTGATGCTTACCAAGAAATTGTGTATGATAATCAACATTGGCAGATGCTTCAGGATTTGCGTGAAAAAGCCATTTTTTTAATGTCTGCTTTAGAACGTTTTCATTTGCCTGCTGTTGTGTATGGGAGTGTTGCAAGAGGGGATATAAAGGTGGGTAGTGATGTTGATGTTTTTATTACTGGTGGGGTTCAGAATAGTTTTTTGGTGGAGACGGCGTTAGAGCAGGCGGGTATTTTGGTTAATAGTAGGTTTGTGGTGCAGGCGACTCCTATGTATGCTATGAAGGCTCATATTGAAATTGATAATGTTTCTTCTGTTTCTTTTTCGTTAATGGATATGCGTAGTGTTGAGCGTGAGTTTTACCTGTTTGGTGGTGGGGTAAGTTTAGATCAGCTTAAGGCGGGTTTGCGTGTTGTTGGGGTGGATAAGCGGCTTATGTTTGTGGAACCTAGTTTGGGGGGGCATGTGGAGAGTAGTGTAGTTGGTAGAGAGGTTTTGGTTGCTAAAATGTTGGGTGTTTCTGTTGAGACGGTGTTGGATAGAGTGCGTGCGCTTACTAAGAGGGATTTGGTGGGTCGTACGGGGGTTTTTCTTAAGAAAGAGTTGTTGCCGCAGGAGACTTTTGAGTTGGCGCTTAAGCGTTTGTCTGATTTTAATCCTGCAGTGCGGCGTAGAATAAAAAAGAAGAGTTAGTCTGTGTAGTATATTAACTCTTTTTCTTCTAGTATTTGTTGGATTTTGTCTACGGCTTCATAGACTTGTTCTTCTTTTTTTGCGCCTACGCAGACGAGTTTGCCTGCGCTAAATATGAGAAAGACTACTTGTGGGTCGTCCATTCTGTAGACTGCTCCTGGGAATTGTTCTGGTTCATACATGACGCGGTTTAGTTTGTATATGAGGCTTTCTAGGTCTATTTCGCCGCCTAATTCTGCGGAGGCTACGATGTTTTGTATGTTTACTATTGGTTTTTCTGTAATTTGGATGCCTTCGCTGCGGAGTTCTTTTACTACTTTTTCTACAGCGCTTCGGGATTCTTTTTCTGATTTGGCTCCTGTGCAGACCATTTTGCCGGTGCCAAATATTAGGGTGGCTGTTTTGGGTTTTTTAAGTCTGAAGACTAGGCCTGGAAACACGCTGGGGTTGTATTCTGTTTGTGGAAATTTTTCTACAATTTTTTGTAAGTCTATTTTTTGGTTAAGTGAAACGGAGGCTACAATGTTTTGTATAGATATGATTGATTTTCGTTTACTCATGTCACTCACGTGTGAATCTGCTATTATTTAAATAGTATAAATGGGGTATATAAAGCCCCCTTATAAAGAGGTGTTTTTGTAGGCTTTTTTCTTTTTAAAAATATGCTATTTTTTGTTGCTCGTTTAAAAAGTTAGTTAACTTTTGATTTTTTTTAGTTTGTGTTTTAATGGGTAAGTTGGGGTTGTGTTGTGTGTGTGGGTTTTTTGTTTTTTTTAGGAAGGTTTAAATTTAACTGTTTTGCTTTATGTGCGAAGGTGTAAATTATGCCGACTCACGGATCGTTATCTAAAGCAGGAAAAGTTCGCTCTCAGACGCCCAAAGTTGTTGCTCAAGAGCGTGTAGCTCCAAGTCCAAAAACCAGAAGCAGACGTAATTATGAGAAGCGTGTGATTCTGCAACGTAAACCTGGACAAAATTGGATGTAAATATATCAAGCTTATTTTTTCAAGCTTACCTAATTTTATTAGTATAGTTTATCTATAGTTAATGTTTAATGTTTAATTGGTTTTTGCTTTGGACAAAAATGTTGCCTTGCGTGAAGTTATTGATATTTTGTTATCTATGCCCTCGCCTAGTCATGAGGATGTAAATCGGCTAAAAATAAAAGTTGCCGCTAAATATCACTTATCAACAATGATAGCCAACGCTGACCTAATTGCTGTTTTAACTTTTGAAGAAACAAAACAGTTGCTACCTATATTGCGTCGTAAAACAACACGCACTATAAGCGGCGTTACCGTTATTGCAACAATGACTGAACCATACCCCTGCCCACAACCCGAACCCTGCGCTTACTGCCCCGGCGGACCAACACAGGGTTCTCCACAAAGTTACACTGGACATGAACCCGCCGCCATGAGAGGCAGCCAAAACAATTTCGACCCCTACCTCCAAGTAAAAAGCCGCATAAACCAGTTAACAGCCATAGGACATAAAGTTGACAAAATAGAATTAATCATCATGGGTGGAACCTTCCCCGCAACACCCATAGAATACCAAACAACATTCATTCAACACTGCCTTGACGCTATAACCGATAAAACCTCCTATAGTTTAGAAGAAGCAAAACATTATGCTGAAACAAGCAACATACGCAACGTTGGCATAACCGTTGAAAGCCGCCCCGACTGGGCCAAACAAACACACATAGACACCATGCTCAACATGGGCATAACACGCATAGAGTTAGGAGTCCAAAACCCCTGTAACGAAATTTATCAACTAGTAGGCCGAACACACACCGTAAATGACGTTGTTGAAGCAACTCAAATAGCAAAAGACTCCGGCCTAAAAATTGTGTACCACCTAATGCCCGGCCTACCCGGATCCACCCCACAAAAAGACATAGACGCCTTCAAAACAATTTTTTCCAATCAACAATTTAAACCTGACATGATAAAAATATACCCCTGCCTAGCAATTAAAGGTACTAAAGCATACCAGTGGCTACAAGAAGGCAAATA
>WREZ01000149.1 GCA_009779045.1 Candidatus Bathycorpusculum sp.
GATTAATGCTCCAACTTTATTAAATCAAATCTTGTCGGTTTAGCTCCAGACTCTTTAAAGGCCTGAACCTGTTTAAGACGCTCAGAATTACCTAACGCAGACTCAATCATTTGACGTTCAAGATGTTCTGTAAATTCGGCCTTGTAAATTTTAACAGTTGCCACATAAATTTTAGCCCTTTTTACCTTGCCCAAATCTATCGCTTGATCAGCATTAAAATTTAAAGAAACCCCTAACTCTAAATCAAACACATCTACTCTACGGTTCTCAAAATCCACCTTTATAGTCCTAACCCTTTTCTGAACAGTCTCTGTATACTTCCAATCGGAATCTAACATACACTTCAACGTTCCTTAGACATATCTCCTATTAATCCTATTTCACTAAAAACGACATATATTACTGTAAAGTTACCAAAACTGTTCTATTACTTCTTTTAGTGAAATAAAAACATTTCATGGTAATACATCTATAAATTTTTCATGTTACGGTATAAAATTTTTTGGTTTCCGTTTTATCATAACCTATTTAGATATATTGCAATATCGAAAACAGCATGAATTTTACCTTGCTATTTCCATTAGGTTAATATACTTTCAAATGACTCAATCCTTAAAGCTCATTGAGGGATATGTTTGCTCGGTTATGCAGGAAGAATATTATATCTCGATTTGACCACCGGTAAGAACTACACTGAAAAACTTAACGAAGAAACCGCTAAAAAATATGTTGGCGGCATCGGGCTAGGTATGCATCTTTACTTGTCCAAATCAAAGAAAGGTGTAGACCCTTTTAGTCCTGAGAATCCTATAGTTCTTTCCGTTGGTCCACTCACAGCAACAATGTTTCCCACAGGCGGAAACGGTCACGCGTTTATATCTAAATCACCCGCAACAGGCGGTGTAGGTGAATCAGTAAGCCATGGTACATTTGGCACTGAATTAAAACGTGCAGGATATGACGCGGTGGTTTTAACAGGTAAAGCTGAAAAACCAATTTACCTCTTAATTGATGATGATTCTATAGAGTTACGTGATGCAAGTAAACTTTGGGGGCGATCACCCGCAGAAGTTGAAGATGCAATAAAAGAAGAAATTGGTGATTACTATGTACGTGTTGCATCTATTGGCCTTGCAGGCGAAAAGCTTTCTAAAATTGCTTGTATAATTAATGATAAAACCCGTGCTGCAGGCCGTACAGGTCTTGGTGCAGTGATGGGCTCTAAAAACCTTAAAGCCATAGCAGTAAGAGGTACAAATGATGTTGCAATATCTAAACCTGAAGAATTCTTTAGTTTAGTAAAAGAATTTCATGAACGCATGAAAGGTCCAGCGGCACAGAAATACCGTACCATGGGTTCAACAGAGAACCTTATGTATCAAAACAACATGTTCTGTGTTCCAACACGCAATTATAATAACTCTCATTTTGAGTTAGCTGAAAGCATTAGCAGTTCAGTGATTAATCAGCACTTTATTGCAAAAATTATTGGCTGTAACTCTTGTGCTATGCGTTGTGAACATGAAGCTGTAATCAAAGACGGTGCCTATAGGGGTACTATGGCTCGTATCGAATATGATAATTTATGGGCGTTTGGACCAAATTGTGGTGTAGACAAATTAAACTCTATTATAAAAGCTGCTGAACGTTGTAACTATTTTGGTTTAGATGCTCAAAGTGTTGGTGGTATTGTCAGCTTTATTATGGATTGCTACGAAAAAGGCTTACTTACTAAAGAAAACCTTGACGGTGTAGATGCATGTTTTGGTAATGCAAGTGCTTTACTCTCAATTATTGAAAAAATCGGTAAACAAGAAGGCAATATAGGTGCCATGTTTGCAGACGGTGTTAAAGCTGCGGCAGCAAAAATTGGTGGCAACGCCGAACAGTTAGCTCAGCATATTAAAGGTTTAGAAGTTACTGGATATGATCTAAGATGTCTTAAAACGGCTGCTCTAAGTTGTGCAGTAGCCTTTAGAGGCGCAGATCATGGTAGAAGTGGAGCTGTTACCCTTGACCTTAGAGGCAAAGTTGACCGCTTAAAAGCTGAAGCTGGTAGAGGTAAACTTGTAAAAGATCTTGAAGACCAATTCAACATAATTGACTCTTTACTTGTCTGCAAAAATGCCAAAGGCACTTTCTATAAAGACGTTGAAGAAATGGTAAAAATCTACAACGCAACCACAGGTTTAGGTATTACTCAGCAAGAACTTGAATTAGCTGGTGAACGTATACAAACCCTTGCAAAACTCATAAACACCCGCGAAGGCCTAACCCGCAAAGATGACACTCTACCCTGGAAAGTAATGAACCAACCCATAAGCGATGATGGCCCCGTAAAAGGTGCAGTGGTAACAAAAGACGAATTAACTTTAATGCTTGACGATTACTATCAAGCACGTGGATACGACAAACAAGGCCTCCCAACAGCTGCTAAACTCCAAGAATTAGGTTTAACAGAATATCTGCCAATAATAACTACTAACAAAGAGGCCTAAGTATGGCAAAACTCCACGAAAGAAAATTCATATCCGCCGACCCAGAAAAATGTGTAGGCTGCCAAATCTGTGAATACGCCTGTTCCTTTGGAAAAGAACGCGCTTTTAACCCAACTAAAGCACGCATACGCGTAATACGCGAAAATCAAATAAACAACATAGCCGTCACCTGCCGATTCTGCGAAACACCCGCCTGTGTCGCCGCCTGTCCAAGAAATGCGCTCTCACAATCCGTAAACGGCAGCATTATACTTGAAAAAGAAAACTGCTCCGGATGTGGATGGTGCATCTCCGCCTGTGACTATGGTGCCATGATGCTCCACCCTGAAACCAAAACAGTCTACAGCTGTGACTTATGCAAATTCCGCGCCGACGGTCCTCAGTGTGTTAAGTGGTGTCCTGAAGAAGCGTTAACTGTTGTTACAAGTGATGTGTTAGCTCAGAAAGCAAGGCTTAGCGCCATCAAAAAACTATTCCAAACACCAGGCGAAACACGAAACCAACAACCAAAAGAAACAACAGAATAAACTTTTCTTTTTTTCATGAAAGTATCCAGCGTCGGCACGCTACCGCCGGGTACTCTTTTTATGAGAAGACGATTTTTTTAAATGATTAGGGCTATATTTAATTAGACCTTTCCCTAAAATTGGTTCAAAACAGTTTTACCCACTATGTTAATATACTTTTTATTTCCTATATTTCTTTTGAATCTGTTGGAGAAAACCAGTTACTCAGTTACGCAGAAGAGTACAGGGCTGTAGATTTATCTGCTGTAAACTCCAATAACTCGTTTCAAGCTTAAGCCTGACAAGAAAGGAGGACTAAACAAGTGGTAAGTGTTCATAACCGAAAATTTGTCTCTGCTGACCCAGAAAAATGTGTGGGTTGTCAAGTATGTGAATATGCTTGCTCATATAACAAAGAGAAAGTCTTCAACCCTATTAAATCACGTATACGTGCCGTTCGCGTCAACCAAGTAGCCAACATGGCAGTAACCTGCCGACTTTGTGAAGAACCTGCCTGTGTCAACGCTTGCCCTAGAGATGCTCTTACACAATCCAAAGATAACGGCGCAATACAAATAAACAAAGACAAATGCAACGGGTGTGGTTGGTGCATAGAAGCCTGTGACTATGGTGCTATGATGCTCCATCCCGAAACCAAAACAGTCTACGCCTGCGACTTATGCAAAGATAAACCTGACGGTCCTCAGTGTGTTAAGTGGTGTCCTGAAGAAGCGTTAACTGTTGTTACAAGTGATGTGTTAGCTCAGAAAGCAAGGCTTAGCGCCATCAAAAAACTATTCAACGAAAAACAATAATTTCCTTCCACCTTTAATTTTAACGAAAAAATGCAGTATTTCTCCAATTAAGTCTTATTTTTGGTAACTCTACGGTGTAGACACCTTTTGATTGTTAGGAAACTTTAATATTGACAAGCAACTCAAATGGCTATAATTTGCCCTAAAACTCAGTCATGGGGCCGTCGTCTAGCATGGTTTAGGATACATGCCTGGGGCGTATGCGATCCTGGGTTCAAATCCCAGCGGCCTCACCA
>WREZ01000150.1 GCA_009779045.1 Candidatus Bathycorpusculum sp.
GATTTTACTGATATGTGTGCAGCAAAACGGTAATGTTTTGTTTTTGAAGTGAAAGGGTGTTATGTTCTTGGGGGCGAATGTTTTGGTCAGTAAACTTTGGGTTAGCTTTTTGCTGCTTGTTTAGGTATGCGACTATTACTATGGGAATTATAACTATGCAAATCGTCACAAAAATGATTGCCCTATATGACTGCAGCAGGTTGGGCAGAGGTGAGTTGTTTTGGTTTTGTGTCGTTGGAAACGGGTCTGTCAACGCGGTTTGTGATGGTTCTATGGTTTCTGGTGTTGTTTGGGTGTTGTCGTTTGTTTTTGATGGTGTAATCGTGGATACTTGTATGTCTAGCTTTGATGTACCCGGTTTATTTGAGGGTGGTATTTTTATTGAGAATTCTGCGTATTTGCTTCCTATGCCATCATAAACTGCTGGATAAGTGCGTCTCCAAGGTATGCCTGAGGGGTATTCTATTGCTTCATATCTTGAGCTATAATGTCCTTCTACTGCTTGTATGCGAAAATCTATTGCCATATTCTCTTTTGCGTAGGATATGTCTCCTGCTTTTCCATATTTGAAGGTTACAACAGTGTTGGCTGAGACTGATTGATATTCAGCATATGGTTCAAGGGAGCGGGGAAAATTTTCGCTCCATTGTGTATTTGCGTCTTTATAGAAAAACGTGTAGTATCGGCCTATGTAGTTGCCGTTTTTATCAATGTAGACTGTAAAGGGGCGGTTTTTTAGTGTTATATCTATACTTCCATTGCACGTGTAGTATCCTGGGCTGCTGTGTGTAACGTCTCCAGTGTACGAGTCCGTAATAGTTACCGGTGGCTCCCAAATAGGGTTATTGTGAATTGTTATTGAGACGATTTCTGGTGCAGGTTTAGGATTTGCCGGTACAGTAACTGGTGCTGTTGATGGCTCAATTAAGAGTAGCCCTAAAACTGTTATCGTAAAGATTAGCGTTAACACCTTTTTCTTGTTTATTTTCATCCTTTACGCCTAAAAACTATGGGTTGGATGGTGGTTAAAAAGTTTTGTTTTTTTGTGTGGTTACTGTGTTTGGTTGGGTTTTTGCTGTTTTTGTTTTTTGTTGGTTTATACTTTTATTAGGTTCTTTGTGTATTTTTTGCGGTGGGATTTAATGTGACGTTGTCTTCGTCTGAACAAGTTGATGTTAATCAGGGTTTGCCTACTAATTATGCTCCTTTGGAGTTAGAGCGGCAGGTTCGTGAGTTTTGGGTTAAGCATGGTATTCGTGAGAAGCTTGAGGCTTTGTGTGATTCTCCTAATCTTAAGGGTTTTTTGGGTTATGTTGAGGGTCCGCCTACGCTTAATGGTATTCCTCATATTGGGCATGCTAGGGGGCGTGTTATTAAGGATATTTGTTATCGTTGGAAGACTATGGAGGGTTATTATATGCCGTTTTGGGCGGGTTGGGATTGTCAGGGTTTGCCTGTAGAGTTGGAGGTGGAGAAGCTTTTAGGTGTTCGTAATAAGCGTGAGATGCTTGAACGTGTTGGTATGGAGCGGTTTATAGCTGAATGTAAGAATGCTATACTGCGTTATCATGCTATGTGGCTTTCTGCTGATAGTTTGTTAGGTGTTGCTATTAATCAGGAGAAGGCTTACTGGACCTATAAGGATGAGTATATTGAGCGTGAGTGGCAAATTCTTAAGTGTGCTTGGGATCAGGGTTTGCTTGAAGAGGGTCATTATGTTGTTGCTTATTGTCCCAGTTGTCAGACTAGCCTAAGTAATGCCGAGGTTGGTTATGAGGGTAGTTATAGAGAAGTGGAGGATCCTTCTTTTTATTTTAAGTTTAAAGTAACTGGTACGGAGAATGAGTATTTTCTTGTTTGGACTACTATGCCCTTTACTGTAGTTACTGATACCATGATAGCTGTTCAGTCTGTGGCTGAGTATGTTAAAGTTCAAGTTGGCTCTGAAATTTGGATAATGGTAAAGCAACGTGTTGAGCCTGTCATGGCAGAGTTGGAAATAACAAATTACCAAATTCTTCAAACAGTTACAGGTCAAAGCCTTGAGGGTAAGGCTTATGATTTTCCTTTAAAGGATATAATACCTAAACAAGCTGAAAATGAGGCTAAACATTCTAGTGTTCATACGGTTTTATGTGAGGATTTTGTTGATGTAGATACGGCTACGGGTATTGTGCATTTGTCTCCGGGTAATGGTGAGGATGATTTTGCTGCTGCTAAAAGGCGTGGTATACCTATTTTTGCGCCTTTTGATGATGATGTTAAATTTACCAAAGATGCTGGTGAGGTTTTTGCAGGTGTTTTTGCAAGGGCTGCTGACGCGTTAGTTGTAGAGGAAATGAAAAAACGTAACGCGTTTGTTTATTTAAAGAAAACTAAGCATGAGTATCCTCATTGTTGGCGTAGTAAACATAGAATTGTTTGGTTAGCCCGCAAAGAGTATTTTTTGCGTACTGATAAAATTAAAGACAAAGTGTTAGAAGCTTTTCAAAATGTTAATTATTTTTATGATGAGCCTAAAAACCGGTTTGCAGGTTTTCTTACAGAAGGCAAATCCTGGTGTATTAGCAGAGAACGAATCTGGGGCACCCCCCTACCCATATGGTCCTGCGAAGCCTGTGGTCATAAACATTTAGTAGCAAGCAAAAAAGAGTTACTAACGTTATCCCAAGAACCCCTACCCGCTGATTTTGAGTTACATAAACCCTGGGTAGACCGTGTAACCATAAAATGCAGCAAATGTAACACCGGCGTTATGAGACGTGAAGACTTTGTCTTAGACACCTGGCACAACAGCGGCGCCGCCCCCTACGCCCGATTCACCAATGATGAAGAATTAACAAAATTTGTACCCACCACCTTCCTAACAGAGGGTATTGACCAAACACGCGGCTGGGCAAACTCTTTACTCCTAGAACATATAATACGCACCGGCAAAGCAGAGGCCCCCTATAAAGCATTTCTATTTCAAGGTTTAACACAAGACTCAAAAGGCCGAAAAATGAGTAAAAGCATAGGCAACTCTATAGAAACCATAAAACTCTTAGAAAATAACAGCGCAGACCTCTTCCGATACTACATGACCCGAAAATGCAACCCCATAGACTCTATGAACTTTGACCTCCAAGAACTAAACCGCCGCAGCTACCAAGTCCTATCCACCCTATACCACTTAAGCCGATTCTTCCTACAAAACGCACAATTCGACCAATTCAACCCCACAACATACAACATAAACTGGGCAACCAACAACAACAAAAACAATTCTAACCTTCAACCCCCCGACAAATGGATGCTCTCAAAACTCCAACAAAAAATCCAACAATACACCGAAAACCTAGAAAAATGCGAATACAACACCGCCCTAGCCGAACTTGATGACTTTGTTATAGAAACCCTAAGCCGCCTATACGTACCCATGATACGAAAAGAACTCTGGACCGACGACCCACAAACAACAGAACGTCGCCAAACCATATACGCCCTCCTACACCACACCCTAAAAACAGTCACCCTCCTATTCAACCCCATAACACCATACCTAAGCGAAATGCTACACCAAAAAATCTACCGCCAACTAGAACCCAACCTACCCGAATCCATAAACTTTGAAAAATGGCCAACCACCAACCCAACCCTCCGAAACCAAAACCTAGAAACCGCCTTTGACACCATGCTAAAAACCGCCTCCATATCCTACGCCGCAAGACAACAAGGCAAACTCAAACGCCGCTGGCCCCTAAACCAAACAATCATAGTCGCCCCACAAAAAACCTTAGACGCCCTACAACAATTAGAAACAAACTTTTTAGACCTAACAAACATTAAAACCGCACAATACCTAACCACCCCACCAAACAACATAAACAACGAAAACTGGATATCCACACAAGAAAACGACATAACCGTCTACATAAGCAAACAACGCGACGACAACCTACTAGGCGAAGGCATCATGCGCGACCTAGC
>WREZ01000151.1 GCA_009779045.1 Candidatus Bathycorpusculum sp.
CGTATTTTTAATGGCTGTATGCCTCAAATTATCTCTGAGCAGGTTAATAGTAATGGCCGTGAACGATTTTATGAGAGCTATGTTCGCACTTATTTAGAGCGGGATGTACGGGATTTATCAGGGAATATAGATGTTTTAAAATTTCACAGATTCATAACAGCGGTAGCAGCTAGAACAGCGCAATTAGTAAATTTTAAAGCCATAGCAGATGAGGCTAACATAGATCAAGTAACTGCTAAAAACTGGTTAAACATCTTGGAGACTTTGGGATTAATTTTCTATCTTTATCCGTACTCTAATAATCTTCTTACTCGCACAATTAAGTCACCTAAGCTATACTTTTATGATAGCGGTTTAGCAGTACACCTCACACGATGGAGTAGCGCTGAAACACTTATGAATGGAGCCCAAAGTGGCGCATTTCTTGAAAATTTTGTAATATCTGAAATTAAGAAGGGCTACCATAACAGTGGCATAACACCATATCTGTATTATTTTAGAGATAAAGACAACAAAGAAATCGACTTACTCTGGGAAACAAATAACACACTATACCCCATAGAAGTCAAAAAAACCTCAACACCAAACGAACATTACACTAAAACGTTCCATCTTCTTGAAAAAAGCGGCAAAAAATTAGGCAACGGCGGAATCATCTGCCTAAACGACGACTTTATCCCCATAAACAAAGATAACGCTGTAATACCTACAAGATGTGTATAAGGTTTATTTGGAAAATGTTTTTGGTTAAGTAGTAGTGGGAAGGGTTAAAAGTGTAGTTGGTTATTTTTTGTGTATGCAGCATTCTAATGTTTCTTTACGTAGGTCTGTTTTGGATGTTTTTGGTAGTTTGAATTCTCAGCAGGTTGAGGCGGTTTGTGAGGTGGAGCGTCCGTTGTTGATTATGGCGGGTGCGGGTTCTGGGAAGACTTTGACTGTGGCTAGTAAGATTGTTTATTTGATAGATGAGTTAGGTGTGGCGCCTGAGAGTATTTTAGCTTTAACTTTTAATCAGAAAGCCGCTGAGGAGTTAAAGAGTCGTGTGTTGGGTATGTTGGATAGTTCTGTGGATTTGTGTATTTCTACTTTTCACTCTTTTTGTAATCAGGTTATACAGGACAATTTGCTTAATACTATGTTGAATAGTAATTTTAGAATTATTACCGATACGGCTCAGCTGGTTTATTTTGTTAATAATATTGATGGGTTTGGGCTTGAGTTTTTAGAGTTTAATCATGAGCCTCATACGTTAGCTGAGGAGATGCAGAAATTTATTTCCAGGTGTAAGGATGAGTTTGTTTCTGTGGAGGATTTAGAGGCTTATATTGTAAAATCTGAAAAGGGTGTTTCTTTGGATGAGGAGGCTTTGGAGGATTTAAATTGTTTGCGGGATATTTTAAAAATTTACAGAGCTTATGAGTGTTATAAGAGTCGGAATGGGTTGTTGGATTTTGGTGATTTACTCTGCACCGTTTATTCTTTGTTTAGGAGTAAGTCGTTGGTTTTGCGGGGGTATCAGGAGAAGTTTAAGTACATTATTGTAGATGAGTTTCAGGATACTAATTTTATTCAGTTGCAGATTGTTAAGTTAATTGCTGGTGGTCAGGGTCATGTTACGGTGGTAGGGGATGATGATCAGATTATTTATCAGTTTAGAGGGGCGCAGCTTACAAATATTTCTGAGTTCAAACAAATGTTTCCTACTTTTGTTGAAAAGGTTTTAGAGCATAATTATCGTAGCACTAAAAAAATTGTAGAGGTCTCAAACACTTTAATAGGACATAGTTTAGAGCGAAACAAAAAACGGCTCTTTACAGACAATCCTGAGGGCGATAATATAACTGTAGTTGAAGCGCCAAGTGATGTGGCGCAGGCAAATTATATTTTAGAAGTAACTATAGAATTTCTAAAAAAATATGCTCCACAAGACATTGCTATTCTCTGCCGACGAAAATCCACAGCTGAACCTATAATTAAAGCGTTTAGAAAACAGGCTATACCCTTCAATTTTGTTGGCGAATCAGGTTTTTTCCAACAACCCATAATAAAAGATGTAACTGCCTTTCTAAAAGTAATAAACAACCCCTTAGACTGCAACGCAGAACTTTTTAGAATCCTAAATCGGCGTGTCTATAACATAAAAACTGTAGACCTATGTAAATTTAACAGCTACGCACACCAAAAAAACCTCGCCTTATATGAAGCCTTAGACCACCTAAACAAGATAGGCCTAAACACAAGAGAGGAACATAAATTTTTCCACATTAAAACTATCTTGTCAAAAATAATGGATGAAAATAAAGGGCTTCGTATTTTAGATTTAGTACACATGGTTCTTTTTGAACAAGACTTCTACAAGTATGAAGTAGCCCTAAAAAACAATCGTAACATGCAATTACTAAACCAATTTTACAAGTTTGTAAAAGAATACCATAACATATACCCCGATAAGGCGCTTGAAGACTTTATAGACTATTTATCTGTAGCCTCAAACTTTGAAATTGAAGAACCCACCAAAAACAGTCAAGCCGTTGTAATCTCTACTATCCATGGCGTAAAAGGCATGCAATACCCCGTTGTCATAATACCGGATGTAAATGAGAGAAAAATCCCTACAAACTACAAAAAAGACAAATTCACCATACCAAAAGAATTGCTAAAAGGCATACAGTCCACCTATGAAGACAAAGAGTTACACATACAAGAAGAACGCCGACTCTTCTATGTAGCCTTAAGCCGAGCTAAAGAACAATTAATTATAACATACGCAAAACACTTCGCAGACAACAAAACAGACTCCAAACCCTCAAAATTCCTAACAGAAATAAATTACCAACAAAACAAAAACATAACCTTCCAACAAATAGACCCCCCCACCAACACAACAGAGACTGAAGAGGAGACTTTTGACGTAATAACTACACCTGAAAATCACCTAAAAACAGAACTAATAAACCAGGTACTATCTAACCTTACCATAGGACAATTTAATGAAGCTATAGAAAACGTACTCTTATATGCTAAAACAACAAACAAAAACCTAAATCTACAAACAGACATAATTAACAACATTAAAGAACCCAACTATAACCTCCTTCTTGAACAAGAAAAAGAAATAACTGAAAAACCTTTAACCGTATCCTCAGATCACGTGTTTAGCGTCTCTCAATTTGTTGGATACCAAAAATGTCCACGCATACACCAATATAGACATATACTTAAAATTCCTGAAAAACCCAAATACTATTTTGACTTCGGCTCAACACTACACAAAGTAGTAGAGCAATTAACAAAAATGCAAAAAAACAAACAACCCATAAACGAAAAAATAGCCTATGAATTACTAGACAAGTTCTGGGATCCAAAGGGCTACAAGGCAGAAATTGACATTAAACGCGACTATGCAGAAGCAAAAACCGTCCTACAAGTATTCTTAGAGGAGCAGAACAAACGTAAAACAGAAATATTAGACATAGAACGCGACTTTGAAACCACCATAGGCAACATACGCATAAGAGGCAGAATAGACCGCATAGACAAAGACAAAGAGAGCTTAACCGTTATAGACTATAAAACCAGCAAAAAAGAAACCTCCCTAAACAAACTAAAAACCGACATGCAACTAATAGTCTACGCCCTTGCAATGAAAGACCTACACCACCACAACAACAACAACAATAGCAATGAAACTGAATGTGATAGTGAGAGACCGTTAAAAGTTGGTAACTGGTTCTTACGCCCCAACAAACAAATCTTTTTCACCCCCGAAAAACAAGCCATAGAAGACATACAAACAGAAATACAAGACATGGCCAAAAAAATCAATAACGCTGAATTCAAACCTAAAAAAGGCACATGGGAATGCAAAAACTGCGACTACAAATGCATATGTGACTAAACAACAATAGATTAAC
>WREZ01000152.1 GCA_009779045.1 Candidatus Bathycorpusculum sp.
AGCTCATTTAGAACTGCACCTGATGTTATTTTAGACAAAATTCCCTCTACAGTATTAGAAGTTTTTCGTGAAGCAGAAGTCATGATTGAAAATTTGTATGAACTCAATGAGGGAAGCAATATATTATCAAACCAGAAAAATTTACTTAGAGATGTAACTTTTTCGGATATTTCTAATACAGCTATTTCCTTACGAAGTTTTCTTGGCATTTCAATAGATGAGCAAAAATCGTGGGGTAGTTCAGAGCATGCCTTGAAAGTCTGGCGAAATAAAATAACTGAATCAGGAATTTTTATTTTTAAAAAAGCTTTTAGAAATAATGATTATTCTGGTTTTTGTCTATACGATGAACGATTTCCAGTTATATACCTAAATAGTTCAACTACGAAAAATAGACAAATTTTTACTATATTTCATGAGTTATGGCATCTCCTTTTACGTGCTAATGGCATTGAATCAGACAGGGTTATTTATTATCATGATCACCCTTTAAGTATTGTTGAAATTCAATGCAACGAATTTGCATCAGAATTTCTTTTTCCAACATCAGAATTTGAACAAATCATTTTGCAACGTGGAGCGGATGAAAAAACTTTTTCTGATCTATCCATAGAATTTTCAGTAAGTAAAGAAGTAATATTGAGACGATTTTTGGATTATGGCTCGGGCGTAACTCAAGATGAGTATGACCAGTTAACTGCCAAATGGAATAAAGAACTTCAGAGAGATAAAAAACCTATCCGTGGATCTTTTTATTCTAATGAAATGTCACGTCTTGGTGACTCTTATCTTAAAATAGCCTTTAATGCTTACTATGGAAACCGTATTACCCCGTCACAGTTAGCTAATTACTTAAACACTAAAGAAAAAACGCTCTCGGACTATGAAGCGAATTATCTAAAGAGGGTTAAGGTCTGAGTTTATACGTATTTGACACTAATTCTTTGAGTATTTTGATAAAATATTTTTACGAGAGTCATTTTCCTTCTCTTTGGATAAATATTGATAATTTAGTAAATAGTGGCAAAATGGTATCTGTTAGAGAAGTAAAGAAAGAGCTTGATGCAAATTTTGAAAAGAATCGTTACTCTCATGAAAGTCTGCCAATGTTATTTTGCGGGCAACCCACTTTCTGTTCCTAAAACCAACACTCACATATCAAACCCAACCCTATTTAGCTTTTCCTCATACAACCTCTGATTCACCCCACTATAAACCTCCCTACGAACAAGCATCACCCAAACAACCTTCAACATACGATTCGCAACCGCAACAACCGCCTTCGAACCACCACGCCTAGCCTTAACACGACCATAAAACTCACAAAACCTCTCATCACACCTAACAGCAGTATGAGCCGCCTCAATCATAGCCCACCTCAAAATACTCGACCCACACTTCGTAATCCCACCATTCCACAAAACATTCCCCGACTGATGCACCCTAGGAGCCAAACCCGCCCAAGAAACAAGATGCTTATAATCCAAAAAACGATCAATCCTACCAATCTCAGACTTCAAAAGCAAAGCAGTACGAACATCAACACCAGGCAAACTCAAAAGCAACCTAACATCCTCATCCTCAACAGCACTCTCCAAAATAGCCTCATCAGTCCGCTTTATCTGCAAATTAACCGATTCAATATGTAACAAATGATTCTCTAAAACAAGACTATCTAACTTGTTCATCTCAAGCGATTTAAGCCACTTTAAACCTGACACTCCAAACATGTCAGAGTATTCACAACGATAACCATATTTGTCAGTTAAGGCGTGAACCTTGTTTTTAACCATGGTACGTATTTTCGTTAAGGAAAGTCTATGGCGCACCAATGCACGTATATCTCTTAATTGTTTGGGAGGTACATAGCTTTCAGCAACAAGATCAGCTCTTAACAGATGGGCTAGGATTTTGGCGTCTACTTTATCAGTTTTTACTCTTGCTGAGGCGATTGCTTTGGTTTTCATGGGGTTTGCAAGCACTACCTTGATGTGTTTATTGTCTATGGCTTCGTATAAGGGTAGCCACATGTTTGCGGTGGATTCCATTACAACTTGATCTTCGCTAGATAGTAGTGAGGTTAATTGTTGTATGCCGTTTGGGGTGTTTTCGAAGAAGAATTCTTTCTCTATAGTGCCTTTTTGGTTCATAAGTGCGGCGCGGCATCTAGTTTTGCCTACGTCTACTCCAACATAGTGTGTTGTCATTTCCTTTTCCATTTCCTGCTGGTTTCAGGCGGCATTCTCTCATTCGGACGCTATAGTCCAGTTGTTTTAGCCGCTCAGGTTAAGTCCAGTCTGTTTAACGGTCGGTTTGACCAAGTAAAAATCGGACTAACCAGCAAGTAAACCATAGGTAGAATCTTTCATAAAGTCTGTTTTGTTTGTATCATGTACATCACTAGGCTTAGGGTTAGGGCTATGATGACTAGGTTATGAGGTATGTTGTGGCTTTGTCGAAGGGTATTTCCCATTGGGGTTTAGCGTAGGTTGAATTGGAATGATTTGGTGGAAGGTTGTGCCCAGATGTTTGTGGCTTCTACGTAGAGTAAGGTTTGGCCTAAGCTTGTTGTGGCTACTGTTGTTTTGTTTTATTGTTTTAATATACTTAAGACAAGTTTGAATAGCCTAATAATTTTTGTAAATCAGCTTTAGGCCATAAGTCGTTTGGGAAGATTGACTTGTTTGTGTTTTCTTTATGGAATATAAGGGTGGGCATGTTAGAGTTGTCGTAAATTAGTATTTTGTCGCAAATGGCTAAAAGTTGTGGTATAAGTGCTAATGCTTTATGGTATCTTTTTCGGATTTTGTCTTCTGGCACATCATGCCCTCCGGCTGCGTGTCGTGCTTTAACTCGGGCTACATTGATGTTTTCGTTACATGTTAAAACGTAAATGCATTGCACTTCATATCCGTGTTTTTTTGCTTTTTTAAGCAGTACTAGATTGCGTTTAGTGGATAGAACAGTTTCAAATGAAAAATCAACTTGTTTGTCAAGTAATGCATTACGTAATAGTTCTGCTTGTTGTGCCGCCTCAAGATCAGTTAAGCCATATATTGTTTTTAAATCATCAGCATTAACATAAGTCCCAAAAACTGGAACTCCTTTGGCTACTGTAGTTTTGCCTGATCCATTTGGGCCAGCAAATACTAAAACAATGGGTTTATGGATGTTGTTATCCATTGATGTATTCCTTTGTTCCATCGGCATATTCTAAATAGGCTTGATTTTTGTCCTTATCATACTTTGCTATAGGTAAATTTTTTTGTTGTTTTGCTTTAATACCGTCTTGTACAACAACATTAAATGCATCAGTTATGTGGCTTGCCGAGAATCCGTGGCTAAAATCTGTTCTTTTTGGGCTAATTGGAAACGGAAGGGTTTTTTCATTGACTGCTTTCTGTAGAAACAGGTTAAATGCGACACTCATATTTAACCCTAAACGCTCAAATAGGGCATCAGCATTTTCCTTTAAAGCTTTATCTACACACACTGTAATACACACAACTTTTTGAGCAACCATAAAATCCCTGCCTTATTTATTATATTATAGTCATAGTTAACCTTTCGCACCTTAATTTAGCTTGTCTATGGTAAACAGCCTCATAAACGATTATTTTTTTAATTTTTAACTTGTTTCGCAATAAGGTATCAGAACTTGTCAAGCACTTTATTAGACACCATAGGGATTTAGTTCCATTTTTCAAAGTTAATTATACCACAAACTAAAACACCCACATTTCACAACACCCACACCCACCACAACACCCATCAACCAAAACTTTAAACACCCCAAACCCAACAACAACCCCAACCCCAACAAAAACCCACAAAAAACAAAACATACCCAATAACGACTTAACACCACCACACTACCCATTAGAAAAAAAAGGCACCTCAACTATTAC
>WREZ01000153.1 GCA_009779045.1 Candidatus Bathycorpusculum sp.
AGCTTTCCCGATTTCACGCGGCCGAAGACCGCACTACAGTTGGGAACGGAACACGGTTTAACTTCTGAGTTCGGAATGGGATCAGGTGGAACCCGCGCCCTCTGGCCGGCATCTATACACAGCACTTCAACAGAACCTTATATATCTTTAGCACACAAGACACGAAACAAACATTAACAGTGTTAACTCAGAACAAAGCGCCTTCGGCGCAAACTAATTAGACCCTACCAACAATCATCATCCCCACCACCACCATCACTCCAAGCCTCATAAACCAAACCACCACCACCATCAAGCCTAGTCACACCAGTAAGATCCATGCTTTTACCACAATTAGGACAACAAACAACCACCCGCTTAAACTTAACAGGCACCTTTTCACGACTAAGACACGTGAGAACTTTCAAAAAGACTACCCAACGAACGCCTAGAATACAACCCATAATAACAAATCAACCTAAGATTCTTCTCAGGAATCAACCTAACCAAACGACCAATAAACTCAAGCGCAGACAACGTAACAAACCGCTTAACCTTATGCTCATCCACAAACCAGTAAGTGACCATGTTTGTCTCCACATTAAAATCAGAAATACGCGACTCCGCAATAGCAGGATGACGCAAACTATCGACCAATATAGCTAGCAATATGCCGGGGCTTAGACACCCTACGCTTAGCATAAACATAAAAACCGTCTTTATGCTCCCTAAACAACTTATCAATCAACTGTTTGTTCTCAACTGACCTAGGCAACACCCGCCTAACCATCGACAATAATTGATACTGCCAAATACGCCGTAAAACACCATACTCCAAAAAAGAAACCGGGACCCATTCACCAGCCTTAGTCAAACCACCCTCAGTAAGCAACACATGAACATGAGGATTCAAATTCAACTCTTTACCATACGGATGAAGCACACAAACAATACCAGGCACAGCTCTGTGCTTGTCTTTGAGCATCTGCTGCATAGTATTGCTGACAGCATCCATGAGAACCTTGAAGAGGCTTTGATCCGCCTCAAACAAGACTCGCAGTTCTTCAGGCATAGTAAACACCATATGACGATGAGGCACCGCAAAGAGCCGGTTAGCCAGTTCGTCTGCCCACTGGTCAGCATATTTTTTGCCACATTGGGAACAAATACGGCTTTTACATGCCAAAGGAACAGTCTTAGTGGTGCTACATTCGAAGCATTTGTATGTTAGAAAACCGTATTTGGGATCGCGACAATGGAGCATCTTTTCTACTTCATCAATCTTGTACTGTGAAAGGTTTGAATTCAACACTTTGAACTGCTCCCAATTCTGTGTAAGCAACATAATGTTTTTGATAACAATTTTGACCGTCGCTGCCCTTCAGAAGAAGGGCCGCTCCAATTATATAAATTCGTTAACTATGAAAAAACGGGTTTATGACATGTGTTAACGTTGAAAATCATGGCAACAACATAGTTGAACAGGGTTTTAACTGCTAAATAAGTGATTGATATCTGTAAGTTGGTTTTTGGTTAGCGAAAAGGTGAAATGTGATAATGTGTTGTTAGGTTTTGGATGTTTAAAATGAGTAATAATGTTGATATGGCTACTATTGAGTTAAATAGTGAGAAAATGAATTTTCTTTTAGGTAAAAAGGATTTTAAGACTGGCAGTCGTGGTTACCACGCGCAGGGTAAAATGATGTCAGGTGGCAAGAACTATCAGGTAAACATACTTGTTGTTGAGATTGGTTCTAAACCTAAATGATCTTAATAGTAGGTCATTTTTAGGTTTTTAGATTGTATTGTTAGTTAGTTTGTTTATGCGCTGATTTTTGGGGGTGGGCGTATGTGTCGCCCCATTTTTATGCGTAAGGCTACGCGGTATAGTTTGCGCAGGGATTTTATGAGTTGTTCAACGCTGGGTGTTGTGGAGTGGATTACAGGTATTTGTTCATATTCGGCGAGTTTAATGGTTTCATTGTCTGGTACAGTTTTATGGAAAATTATTATGCGGGGTTTTAGGTTACAAACGCGGATGATCATCATAGGTAAGACACAATTTTCTACGTTAGTAAATATTAGTGCTCTTTCACTTGAGGCCCCAAAGAGTTGGATGTATTCTGAACCTGAGAGCGCTTCTATGGCGCGTTTACTATCAATTACTGTATAGCCGTTAATTTCTTTGACGACACCGTCTTCTTTTAGGGCAACTATATCTCCATTTATGGCACGTCGCAGGTATTCTACGCGGACAGGGATAGGAAATTCACGCAGGTCGATAATAGCCATGCTAGGGGAACTTGTAAGTTTGGCAAATTCGCGTATAAAGCGACTTCCTTTAGTCTCATCAATTTGTATTAGTGCTAAGACGAATCGTCGAATAAATTTGGCGCCGGGGCTTTTTCTGCGCCCACTTTCATAGTCGCTAATTACTGAAGAAGATAAACTCATAACGTCAGAGAGACTAAGTTGAGATACTGCAAAAAGTTCACGCCACTTTCTCATAGTTACACCGGGTTTGCCAGAGAGAATAATTTCACCAGCGATTCTTCTTGCTAAAACTTCACGAGTACTAAGAGAGACAGACATAAAGCAAGGCCCATGTCTTTTTCTTCATACAAGTATAAAGCTATACCGTTTAAAGAAAAGAAAAGAAAAACTTGACTTGAAAAATCAAAAATATATTTAATCGTTTGAATTGCGTTTATAAGGGAGCGTAACATAAGTGACTATATAAACTGTCAAATGACAGACAAAAAAACTATATAAGTGAAAGAAAATGGCACAAAATCAACCAGACGTTATTTTCGTTGGAAATAAACCTCCAATGAGCTATGTTCTAGCTATCATTACGGCATTTTCCTCAGGCAGCATAAAGGAAATCACCTTAAAAGCACGAGGCCAAGCAATCACTACTGCAGTTGACGTAGCAGAAATCACAAGAAGCCGCTTTATCAAAGAACTCAAAGTAACTAAAATTGCAATAGGAACAGCCGAGATGCCACCACGTGAAGGCGAGAACAAATCCAGAATGGTTTCCACAATAGAGATAACTCTATTAAAATAAACCAAACAAATTCAACATGAGAGGGTTAGATTACTCTCACCATTTTTTGCACTAAAAAATTAATTGATTTTGAGAAAATATTTTTAGCAAAAGACCGCTATAATAAATTTTATATTGTACCGATAACAGTCCAATATTGTAAAGTGCAAACATTTGTGTGAGCACCATAAGAATACATAAGGAGTTGAAAGTAATGACTGAGAAAGAAATGCATAAGGCAACATGTTCTGAATGTGGTCAAGAATGTGACGTCCCATTCGTACCAGACCCAAACAGACCAGTGTACTGTCGTGAATGTTGGTCAAAGAAACGACCTGCAAGACCACGCAGATACTAAGTAACCAAAAAAGAGTTTGTCTAAATCCAATTTATTCTTTATTTTTTCCATGTTTTAACCAAACAGTTTTTTTAGCAGTACAACATGTGTGGCTATGCAAAAAAAATAAATATACTGGACATGATTTCAGTATACAACAATTAAGGGCCGATAGTTCAGCTGGTATGAACGCTTGACTTGCACTCAAGAGGTCGGGGGTTCAAATCCCCCTCGGTCCACCAATAAACGTATTATAACATAATTATTCTTAGAAATCAAAAATTCTTTTAATAGGCGAGTTATTAAATTAAGGTAGATAAAAATGCCTAAAGTAATGTATAATCCAGAAAAGGCACAAAAGCAGAAAAGAGTAATTGGTGCAGTTGCAATCACACTTATGCTAATTGTAGCCGTTTTAGTTATGATATTTCGGCTTAGTTTTTATGTGTGGATTCTGTTGGACTTGGTTATTTTTGGAGTAGCTAGTTTATTATTACGAAGAGCTGGAAAAGTACCTTTATAA
>WREZ01000154.1 GCA_009779045.1 Candidatus Bathycorpusculum sp.
GTAATTAGGCGTCGCATTACGCCACCGGCGATTCTTTTGTATTTATAATTGTCATGTTCTATCCATTCAGTAAAGGATACCTCACGTGTTATACGTAAAATGTCTGATGACAACATTGCATAGTTAGTATATGAACAGAACTCGTATGAACTGGGTATGTCTCCTTTATGTTTAGGTTTTGGTGTACGCGTTTCCCAAACACCTTCTTCTTTGTTGAAGGTTGAGGCTTGAGCATTTTTGTTTTTGTTGTTTTCTTCTGCTTCTTCTGTTATTATGGGTGTTGTTGCTATTACGTAGCCTTCTTGTGGGCTGTAGGCTTTGCCTTCTATTAGCAGTTTTCGTAGGATTTTTTGATCTTTAATATCGTTAGTTTTAGTTAGTGTTGAAATCTGTTTTAATATGGCTGTTTCTGTGTCGCTCATAGTTTTCCCAGTGTAACCTTTTATGATTTATTTTTTTATATTTAAGTGACTTGTAAAAAGTTTTGGGTTATTTTTTATCGGAAGATTAAGCGTCTAAAATATGTTAATAATCCAATAGTGACTCCTATTATTATGATTACTGCGGTGATGATAAGTATGGTGTTTTCTCTGTTTAGTGGGTATGTGTTGTTATTTGTTGGGCGTGCTTCTGGGTTGTATGTGGGTATGGGGTTATTTGTGTTAGATGTGATAAATGGGGTCATTAGGGGGTAGTTGTCTTTCATGTTTTCAAAAATGTTGTAGGGTGTATCTCCTATGCCGTCACCGTTTGCATCTTTGCCTGTGTATGTGTCCCAGTAATTGCCTGTTTGACCGTTATCCCATGTATTACCTATGGCGTATGTTTCGCCGTCTGAGAGTGTTGTCTGCTTATGTGCTTCAATGCATTGGAATTGGTTATCTATAAAGTTGTTGTAGTAGGCGGTGTTGTGGCTTGACTCAGCATATATGCTTATGCCACATCTGCTAGACGTTATGTTATTTTCTGTTAACGTATTATAATGTGATCTGCCCAGTTGTATTCCTGCGTTACAGTTTTCAATTACGTTAGCTGTTAAGGTGTTATTTGAACTTAAAAAGAATTCAAACCCGCAGTCATGGTTAACTATCCTGTTATCTCGTATTTCATTATTAAAAGCGCCGCCTAATTGGATATCACCTAACTGAATTGCTGCTGTGTTTAGCCCTTCTTTACGTGTCCTTTCAGCATCTTTTGAATAAATAGTATCTAAGAGTAAATTACTATAAATTTTATTAAAATTTGATTCTCCATACAGTTTTATACATATACTAAACTCAGTAATTCTGTTAGCAAACACTTCATTATATGAGCTTGCCTCAAGTGTTATTGAATTTAACTGATTATTATTATAAATACTATTATAACTAGAATTTACCAAAAGCACATGGCCATAACTATTTGTGATTTCACAATTCACTGTATCAACCAACTGAATTGTAACCGCATAAATATATTCAGGATTAACGTTTTTTACAAAAATGTTATTACAATTAAAAAGATAGACCAATCCTGCATCCTTAATAATTTGATCAGCTTCACTGTCAAGATAAACTAGAGGCTTACCATCAACAATATTTCCCCTAGCATTAGTCTGATTAGACCTTAAACTATAAACCCCTCCACCAGCAAAATTATTATCCAATAAACTCGTTCCCATAGTCAAATTACCAAAATAAACCCCACTCAAAGTATTATGACAAATAAAATTATTATTAACAATTACCGTTTGAATAGCATCATTAAGATAAACACACCAACCAGAATCCCTAAGCGTCTGATTACCACTATTATTATTCACATTACCGTTAACTTCAATTGTATTATTATGTATCCTATTATTAAGCGCCGACGGCAAACCTACATAATTCGAATCTGACGGCCAATTACTAACAACACCAAAATCTACACCTCTACTAAAACCACGTATAACAAAATTCTCAACAGTAACATTCTGACTCCTCAACATATAAATCGCTGAACCCCAACCCACACCCTGAATAACATGACCATCACCATTAAAAACAACATCACTTTTTTCTATAAAAATAAACGCTTCATTCTGACTAATAGAAGCATACAAATCATCAGTTAAAGTATACACTAAACCATTCTGCCTTATCTTATCCGTCCCCGTTACAGTGCCATCCGCTTTAATACGAATAACACCCAAACTTTGCGCACTAACCTGCTCCGAAACAGCGAAAAGCACCGCTAGCAACAACAAAAAACTAACAAGCGCAACCGCTGTCTTATTCATGAAAACCACTAAATAATATCAATTCAACCCTTCTTATGGATTACGGAAAAACACCAACAACACCCACAACAAACACAAACATAAAACAACCAAACATAACCTATTTTATAAAAAAACAAAGTTAAACAACAAACAAGTTTGAATGTTGATACTCTGTTTACTATTTAAATAACTAAACTGTATAGTTTTGCTCAAGAGACCAAGCTTATGCATCTTGAAGAAATGAAAAAAGAAATCGAAACATTAGTCATAACAAAAGGCTTCTACAACAAACCTGAAGACATACCTAAAAAATTGCTTTTCGCATTTATAGAACTTGGCGAAGCTAGCGACAAATGGAAAAAAGGTAAACCAGAAGAAGAAATCGCAGAAGAACTAATAGACGTAATATTCTACCTCCTAGACACCAGTCGCCTTGCTTGCCCAAACACAAACATGGACGAAGTATTCCAAAAAAAACTTGAAAAAAACCTAAACAGACCATACCAATACGGCGAAGGACACCGCACAAAACAACCATAGTATCATCATTTCTAACAGGAAGTTTTTAGGCAACAAACCTATTTTATATCTGATTAACATTGAGCTTTCTTTATCCAAAAAACCTACGGTTTGAATGCAACAGATGTGCTATCTGTTGTGGAAACACAAAAGAAAAAACCCGACACATAATTATGATTGAAAGCGAAGCTCAAGAAATCCAAAAACAAACAGAAATCAACATAGAGACATTCTGCTCTGAAATTCCAAATAAACAACCATACAAGTTTGAAATGAAGTTATCTGTTGATGATAGTAAATGTTTTTTCCTTAAACCCAATGGTTGTAGCATTTACAATTTTAGACCCCTTATCTGCAGATTTTACCCCTTTGAGTTAAAATTTGATGAAACACAACAAACATATACATTTACTGCTACCACAGAATGCCCCACCTTAAACCAAGGTAAACGCTTAACCCAAACAGATTTTAAACTATTATTTTGGTTAGCAGAAAAAAAATTGTTATAAAAATCTAACAATTACATTTGAGATAATATAGCGTTTTTCTCAAGAGTATACCCACAATAATGACACTTCAAAATCAACGGATCTATGGAATCAACACTAAATTTAGAACGCACCGGCTCATCACTATTTGTTATACAAACCGAATTAGCACACTTCACTATACCCGACACAACACGCGGAGGCTTCACTTCCACTTTTTCAACAACAGCAAAATTCCTAATACAATTTATCGAAGCATAAGGCGCAACAAGAGCAATCCGACTAACCTCCTCAGAACTCAAAACACGCCCCTCAATCTTTACAATATCCTTCGTACCCAACTGTTTGCTAGGCACATTAATAGCAATAGTCATAACACGCTTCTCTTTACCCGTAATACCTAACATTTTTACAACATCTAAAGCGTATCCACCACTTATATGATCAATAACTGTGCCATCTTTAATTTTTGAAACCCGGAGCTCCTCTGTACTCATAAAATTCATCCAATAATCAAATAATGCATAATTAGCAAATAAGGTTTACATTAAACATTAACAAAATCGTATGTGTTTGGCTCAAGGGGTTTTGACAGGCTTTATGCCAAAGCGCTGCACATAATCGTGTATATGTAA
>WREZ01000155.1 GCA_009779045.1 Candidatus Bathycorpusculum sp.
GTATAGGGGGCAAGTTCAAAAAGTAACTTGGCAAAAAGTGATAGGTATTGTGTGTTTACAAAGTTTTATTATAGCTTTAGTGGGTATTATTCTATTTGTGTTTTATCAGGTAGTATATTGGTTATTTGTTTGATCCATGCATTATTACTTTTTATTCTTTGTTGGTTGATTGTTTGTTAGCTAATTATGTTTATTGGCCATATACTTTATTGTTATGTATGATTGTGGTTTCTTTGTTGGTGGGACTTGTTTGTTTTGTTATTCGTTATGTGTATAGTTATAGGGGTAAAGAAAGTGCGCAGGCATTGTGTTAATGGTGCGGGTATGGTTCAGTTTGTTAATTGTAAGTGTGGTGTGGGCTCGTGCCATTATCTGCTTAATCTGTGATGATTAAGGTAATGGTGTGTCGCACTCAAGATCTATATCATCCTATTGTCTTCGGGGCCAGAATCGTCATCGCCCACTAGCTAAAATGTGTTTTTTTAAACCATTAAACCTTTAGGTAGTTATTTAGTAAAAGGGGTTGTTAGTTGTTTGTTTTGTGTTTTTAGAGTTTGGTTGTGATTTCTATGCCGTCGTCGCTTATGCTTATGTATCGGCTTTGGTATTTGTTTGTTGTTGTGCGGACGTGTTCTAGGTAGTCTTTCATTTCGGTGGCGAATTTGCCTGCGTTGTCTGCTATTATTGTAGCGTTTTTTGTGAGTTTGTTTTCTATTAATTGTAAGTAGTGGAAGTATTCTTCTTTGGCTGCGTCGAGGAATACGAAGTCAAAGTTGCCTTTTAGGGTTGGTATTATTTCGATTGCATCTCCGTTGAGTACTTGTATGTTGATGTCGAGTTCTGATTGGGTTATGTTGTTTTTTGCTACTTCGACTTCTGTTGTGTGTTCTTCTATGGTTATGATTTGTGAGGTTTTTTCTATTTCGCGGGCCATTAATATTGTTGAGTAACCTATGAAGGTGCCTATTTCAAGAATACGTTTTGGGTTGGCTTTTTTTATTTCTTCGCTTAAAACCTTTCCTCTAGCTGGTCCAATTATGGGTAGGAATTCTATAAGGGCGATATCTGCGATTTCTTTTAGTAGTTGATCAGCTTTATTTGAGGGGGTTTCTAACATGTAAGGGGCTCCTTTAGCTTAAAAATCCTGATGCGTTGCAAGGGATTTTATGTGCCTTCTTAAAGGTTTATGAAAACTTCAGCCTTATAAAAGATATTACAAAAAATTCAATATCTACTTATTCGTTAATATGGCGTTTTTCTTGTGAAATTTAGGCAATATATTTTATTACCTTTAGGTATTTTAAAGAATAAGGATGAAACGTCAAATAAATCGCCTTAAACAAATTAATGTTATGCCCTTAGCCTCAGAGAGCTTTGGTGTTCGTTCAATGTGTACGTTTGTTCAAACTCCTGATGTAGCTCTTCTTTTAGATGCAGGTGTCTCTCTTTGTCCTTGGCGGTTTAACTTGCCGCCTCATCCTGTTGAATTTCAAGCTATTGAGTCTTTTAGAAAAAAAATAGCAAATGCAGCTGATAAGGCTCAAATTATAACGCTTAGTCATTATCATTATGATCATCATACGCCGTCCTTTGAGGATTGGATAGTTAACTGGACTGTTGAAAAGGAAACGGCGCGTCAAATTTATCAAGATAAAACTTTGCTTATTAAAAGTCCGATGGAAAACATTAATTCTAGTCAGCAGGGTCGTGCTAAAGTGTTTTTAAAAACGGGTGCAAAATATGCAAAAGAGGTGCATGAGGCTGATGGGAAAGTCTTTAGGTATGGTAATACGCAAATTCATTGTTCTAAAGTGGTTCCTCATGGTGAGGATAACTCGGCGATGGGTTATGTTATTATGACTACTATAGATTATGGGGATGAGCGGTTTATGTTTGCTCCTGATGTTCAAGGGCCTATGTCTAATTGTGTTCAGCAGCAAGTTTTGGAAAGTCGGCCTTTGATGATTATGTTGGGTGGTCCGCCGTTTTATCTTGCTGATTTTCGAGTTAGTAATGCTTCTTTGCAGAATGCTGTGAGTAATCTTAGAGGTATTGTTGAAGCTGTGCCTGTGACAATTGTAGAGCATCATGCTTTGCGGGATGAGTTTTTTAAACAAAAAATGGTTTCAGTTCAGATTTGTGCGGATGGTGTGGGTCATGAGTTTTTGACTGCTGCAGAGTTTGTGGGTTGTGAGAATCGTTTTTTGGAGGTTGGGCGTAGGAGTCTTTATGAGTTGTTTCCTCCTTCTGAAGAGTTTCGGGTTTGGATGAAGTGTTTGGGTGATGGTGTTTTTTGTAGGCCACCTATTTAGTGGGTGTTTATTTCTTGTTTTGATATATAATTGTGGTTAGCATAGGGACTAATTAGGTTAGGTGTATTTATTGTTGGAATATGTGTGGTGTAAGTGTTATTCTGTGGTGTTGGTGTACTTTTTTTCCGAATCATTTATATTAAGTGATAATACTTAATATTAAGTATTGTTTAATTAATGTTAAGACAGGTGAAGCTATTGAGTAGAGACGACATCATAGACAAAAAACAACTCAACCTACTATCCGAAATAAGAGCAAACCTCGCCGCCCTCAACGAAAAACTAGACATAATCATAGACGTACAAAAATCCGGAAACAAAAACACAACAACCCCCCAAGACCCCCTAAACATCATGACCCTACTAAACATGCCCGACCATTTACGAAAAACAGCCATAACCATATGCAGAAACAGAGACGCAACCGCAAAACAAATCGCCGAACACACAAAACGCGCAAGAGCCGTCGAAAGCTCATACCTAAACCAACTAGTAACCATGGGCTACATCAAAAAAACACGCAAAGGCAGAAAAACATACTTCTACATTGACAAAAACAACAAAAACTAAAACCCCACCCTCAACAAGCAAAAACAGACACCCACAAACCAACAGCATAAATTACACCTAAGAGACTATTTTACCGGAGAAAAAAATTGTTAAACACCTCTGCCATTATACTTGCAAATGAAACCCCTAAAAGATTCCCACAAGACAAAGGCACAACACTACTAAACAATAAAACCATAATTCAACACGTTTTTGACGCCATCAACCCCATAGTTGATGAAGTAATCATTGTAACTAACACCAAAGAACGCGCTGAGGAGTATGCTAAATTTTTACCTAAAACCACAAAATTTACCATAGATACCCAACAAACTCCAAACCTCTTAAGCGGAACCATAGCAGGGTTTGAAACCGCCCAAGGCCAATACACACTACTTATACCCTATGACGTCCCACTCATTAACAGAGAGCTAGCCAAGTTTCTTCTAGATTTATCCATAGGCAAAATGGCAGCTGTACCCCGAACGCCAGATAACGAAATAGAACCCCTCTGTGCAGCTTACCAAACAAAAGCTGTTTTAGAAATCGCAAAACAAACAACAACCCCCCAAGAAGAAATAACAACAGACTTGTTATATGAATTAGTGGAAAAACTTAGAGGTGTACGTTATATTTCAATGTCAGTTATTAAACAAATAGACCCTGATCTGCACTCATTTTTTAGCATTAACACGCCCTTAGACCTTAAGCGAGCCACAGTCATGTTGCAAGGAAAACAAAAACAGCGCCTCATTAAACATAAAAAACGATAACCTCTAAGCGTTATCCTCTTCCCCAGTTATTGTAGTTTTTTCGTGTTAAATTGAGCATTTTATTAACATTTTACAGCATCGGTATACAAAAGCATCAACAAAACCTATTTAACCACAAAAATCAAAAACCCAACTGCAAAAAATTTAACGAAAACAAACGAACCTTATATAATCATCAAACACACAAACCAAAAAAACACCCCAACACCAAAAACACCCACAACAATAGTGCAAAAAAATAAAAACA
>WREZ01000156.1 GCA_009779045.1 Candidatus Bathycorpusculum sp.
CGTAGGGCCTGGGCCCTTGTCTCAGTGCCCATCTCCGGGCTCCCGCTCTCACGGCCCGCACCGGTAAAAGGCTTGGTGAGCCATTACCTCACCAACAACCTGATCGGTCGCGGCCTCATCCTTGGGCAACTTCACGAGCATAACGTGAAGTCTTTTAAGTGAAGACTCATTCCAGAGTTCTTCGCCTATCAAAAATTAGCCCCAGTTTCCCGGGGTTGTTTTTGTCCCAAGGGCAGATTAGCCACGTGTTACTGAGCTGTTCGCTGCGCCTCGTTTTGGCTGAAGCGCTCAACTAGCATGTCTTAGTCCTATCCCGATAGCAGTGGGGTCCGGCAGGATCAACCGGAGTTATGCACTCCATGCTGATTTCTGCGGATCATTATGTTTTTTGTGTGGTACGAATATGAATATATATGCACTACATTCTCTCTCGCATTATTTTGCTTAACTGGATTTGGAGGGAGAAACATTCCACTCTATACGTTAAAGCCCAATTCAGACCTAATATGAGCAATCTTATCAGGTCCACATACATGTCCCCGCAATTGGAGGCCAACTCCGTCATTCCTGCAAGGCAATCGCCGTTTCGGTAGGGGTTGAGCCGCCGCCATATGATTAAATTGCGGGGCGCAATTATAGCTGAATTCTATCAGAAGGTACAGTATTGAATATAAACGTTACGCTTTGAGGATGATAAATACCATAGATTCCATCTTTTTCGATGAAATCACACATTGAAAAACCCCCACAAAGGTAAAAAATAAGCCAAACACAGCCACTATCATAAAAATAATTCCAAATACCACAACCAAAACATACACAGAACCATTATAAAACAGGTTATTACACTAATCTTTAAGGGTTTTAAGCATACTTCCTGATTGGTAACCTTGCAGATCTAAAGTTACATATTTGAAACCCAATTTTAAGAGTGAA
Organism: Candidatus Bathycorpusculum sp.; assembly: GCA_009779045.1. GTDB lineage: Archaea > Thermoproteota > Bathyarchaeia > Bathyarchaeales > Bathycorpusculaceae > Bathycorpusculum > Bathycorpusculum terrae. Next base: position 937 of record WREZ01000156.1, read on the forward strand.
ACTGAAATTTGGCTCCAAATATCTATGTTATTGAGAAGAGAAAAATCTGTTTTTGGAACCTCTATTCTTGCTAGCCCATCGTGGTCTCTTACGCGAACTTGTTTTGCGCCTGAAATGGCCTTCACTATTTGTTCAGCATGATCAATTCGAGTTAATTTTTCTTGGGTGATTTTTTGGTTAAAGGGAATTCTTGATGCAAGACAGACCATGGGAGGTTTGTCATAAATGCTAAGGTTTAATTGTTTGGCTAATTGTCGAATTTCGTTTTTGTTAAACTTGTTTGTTACCCAGGGGCTAAATACGTTTGGGGTTTCCTGTATGGCTTTAAATCCTGGGCGATGGTTACCAAGGTCGCTATAGTTAGTGCCTTCAAAAATGGTTTTAAGTTCTAATTTGTTAGCTAAGTGTTGTAGGTTTGTGATGAGGTTTTTTTTGCAGTGGTAGCAGCGGTTTTCGGGGTTGGTGTTAAAGTTTGGGTTTGATAATTCGTTGGTTTGTGTGGTGTAGAGTTTTATGCCTATTTCGGTGGCGATTTTTTTTGCGTTTTGTAGTTCTTCTGTGGTATGAATTGGGGATTGGGCAATTGCTGCTACGGCTTTTTTTCCTAGAACTATATGGCTTACAGCGGCTAGAGTGGAACTATCCACGCCTCCTGAGAAGGCAATTATTACGCCTTCTTTGCCCACGTCTGTTATGTATTGTTTGAGAGTGTTGAGTTTTTGATTTATTGTTTCCATGCTAATTCCTTGTTTGTAAGGTTTCGTGGGCTTTTGTTGTGGCTAATTCGGATAGTGTTCTTAGAGGTAGGCCAGTTTTTTCGGCTAATCGTTTAAGATCTTCGAATTCGGGTTTTAAGTGGATTATTTTGTCGTTGGTGTTTTTTGAGTATTTGATTTTTACTGTTTCTTTTTGGCCCATTATTGTAATGTTAATTGAGCAGGTATCTCGTATGGCTATGTGTCTTGTGCAATAGTGTATTCTTACGCCTAAGGTGCCTGTTTCTTCAATTAACACTTCAGTGAGGTGTTGGGTGTCTTTTTGGTTTGCTATAACTTTGATTATTTGGGCGGGTCGATTTTTTTTGGTGACTATAGGTATTACGCTTACGTCTTTTGCGCCTTCTGAGAATAGGCGGTCAACTGTGTATCCAATAATTTCGCCAGAAATATCGTCAATATTAGTTTCTAAAACAGCTATTTGATCGCTTACGGTGTGGTTTTCTAAAGGTTTGCCTATGGTTATGCGGAGGATGTTAGGGATTTCAGGGAATTCTTTGTCGCCTGTGCCATAGCCGATTTTAATTGGAGTCATTTCAGGGTAGAATCGTGTGGGTTCAGAGGTTAAATTGATAAGTATTGCAGCGCCGGTTGGGGTTGTAAGTTCTGCTTCTATAGGGCCGCCTTTAATTGGGAAATTTTTTGATTGAAAAAGGGCTAATGTTGCAGGTGCGGGATTAGACATTGTGCCGTGTGAGAAATTAAATAAGCCACCTCCAATGGCTGCGGGTGTAGTGTATATTTTTGCGTTGAAAAAGCCAAGGTCGTCCATGGCGACTGCGGTTCCTATGATTTCTGCAGCTGTATCAACTAAACCTATTTCATGTAAATGTACATCATGTAAAGGTTTGCCGTGTAGGTTAGCTTCTGTGTTTATAAGAGAATGTATAACGTTTGATGCGAATTGTTTAGCTTTAGGTGTAATGTTTAGGTGTTGAGTTGTTTTTTCTACAAGTTCGATTAATTGTTTACCGTCTTTTATGGTTTGTTTGTTGTTAGCTATAATAGATGCTTTAGTTGCTTTGAAGCCTTTTGTTATAACTTGTTTTATGTCTACTTGGATATTTGAGTAGCCACATTCATGGGATTCTATGCTTTTAATTGCGCATGTAACTTTGGTTGCGTCTGCGCCTAGGTCTAAGAGGGCGCCTAAAATCATGTCGCCAGCTATACCAGCGGTTTGGCAGTCGATAATTACTATTATGGAAGAAGAAAGTTTAGTCATTGCTTCCACTTATAATATTTTAAGAAGGCAAAAATAATATATTGATTGTGGTTCTTGAGCAATAAGAAGGCACATGTTTACGCTTAAGGAAATTTTGGAGAAAACGGCTTGTTCAGAGTTAACTATTGAAGAGGCTGAAAAGCTTATTCGACTACAGGCTATAGCTGAGCTTGAGGGTATAGCTAAAATTGACTACCATAGAGAGCAACGTAAAGGTGTGCCAGAGGTAATTTTAGCAGAAAATAAAACAGTGCAAGATACTGTAGATATTTCTCTAAAAATGCTTCAAACAAACGGCAGGGCGATAATAAGTCGTTGTACATCACAACATATAGAAGCCTTAAAGACCGCTACACCGTCTGATGCTATTTGTCAAGTTAATCAGAAAGCTAAAATGGTAATAATTAAAAACAAAAATTACACCATTACCGCTTCAGGGGGCAAAATTGGATTACTCACAGCGGGAACATCAGATATTTCAGTAGCTGAAGAAGCAAAAACAATTGCAGAAGAAATGGGCTGCACCACATACACACAATACGATTTAGGAGTAGCCGGAATTCACCGAATAATAGAACCATTAAAAGAATTAATAATAAAAGATGTAGACGTAATCATTGTAGTTGCAGGCAGAGAAGGCGCCTTACCCTCAGTAATTGCAGGCATAGTTAACATTCCAATTATTGCAGTACCAACCTCTAACAGCTATGGCTTTGGCGAAAAAGGCATAAGCACACTCATGGCCATGCTACAATCATGCTCACTTGGAATAGCCGTCGTAAACATCGACTCAGGCATAGCCGCCGGAGCCATAGCCACACTAATCGCTAACCGAACAGCAAAATTCAGAAAATAAAAATATTTTTTAAAAAAAACTATTGCTAATCCTGTTTTACTATATTTCATAGATACCCCAAAGTTTTTTATTGACTTATTAC
>WREZ01000157.1 GCA_009779045.1 Candidatus Bathycorpusculum sp.
TGGTTCGAAGGCGGTTGTTGCGGTTGCGAATAAGATGTTGAAGGTTGTGTGGGTGTTGCTTGTTCGTAGGGAGGTATATGGTGGTGTGAATCAGAGGAGGTATGAGGAAAAACTAAATAGCGCTGGATTTGATATGTGACTTGCTTGTTTCAGGAAAGAATATGGGTTATCAACAAGTAGTATCGGCAGACTTTCATGAGAGGTTGGTTGAGTTTGATGATGGTAAATTGTAACTTCGAAACAGAATTTAATGAATTAATAACCCGAATTGACACAGTATTTACAAGCAACCTAGGCACCCAAGCCGCAAAAAAATACCTAACAGGCCTACTAAGCCCCATCGAACGCAAAAACAACTGGCAAATATCAGAAGCCATAGGCGAAACCACACCCTACCTACTACAACAATTCCTCTACCGAGGCCGCTTCAACCCCGACAAACTCCGCGACCAACTCCAAATCTATGTGAATGAAAAATTAGGCGACCCCGACGCCACACTAATAATCGACGACACAGGCTTTCTAAAACAAGGCAAACGCTCCTGCGGCGTCAAACGCCAATACAGCGGCACCGCAGGGCGAATTGAGAACTGCCAAATCGGCGTCTTTCTAACCTACGCAAGCCAAAAAGGTCACACACCCATAGACCGACGACTATACATACCCAAAGACTGGTTTGACGACACCCCAAGATGTAAAAAAGCTGGTGTTCCAGACGCAGTAGAGTTTCAAACCAAACCTGAGATGGCCCTAGACATGATCAAACAAGCCACCGTCGCAGGTGTTGCCTATCGATGGGTTGCAGGAGACTGTGCCTATGGGGACTATAGAACCATACGAATCTGGCTTGAGCAACAACACAAATGCTATGTGCTGTGTGTTTCAGGCAAAGAATATCTCCCCGATGGAGAAAAACAAGTTTCAGTGAGCTCAATTCTTAGTAACTTGGATGCTAACAAGTGGTTTTTGGCTAGTTGTGGGGATGGTTCTAAGGGGGCGCGCCTCTATGATTGGCAGGTCTTAGATGTCCCCGTTCCCGTTGTGGGGGGTTGGAGGCGGTGTTTGCTTGTACGCAGGAGTCGTTCTGATGGGGAGTTGCGGGCGTATGTTTGTTTTGCTCAAAGTGATGTTTTGGATCAAAAGTTTGTGGAGATAGCGGGTTTGCGTTGGACTGTTGAGCGGTGTTTTGCTGAGAGTAAGTCTGAGGTGGGGTTGGATCAGTATGAGGTGCAGAGTTATTCTGGGTGGTATAAGCATATTACGTTGGCTTGTTTGGCTCATGCACTGTTGACTTATCTGTCTTTTTGTTCTTTGGATACTAAAACAATGCAGGAGCATAATTCGGCTTGTGGTAGTTTGGCGGGTTTTAAAAAAAAGCGCGGTTTGCGTGGTTGAGTAAGGGTGATGTTTGTGTTCTTTTTGGGTTTTATATGCGGTTTACTCAAACTTTGGAGGCTGTGGGGCGTTGGATATGTTGGCGGCGTGATCATCAGATTACTGCGATGTGGCACCATTGGAACAAAACGTGTTTACAACTGTAATACTAATACGACCAAGCTACGTACCAAAAAAACAGATACGAGAACTACGCGAACTAGCACGCACACGAGTACGATACGTAGAAAGCCGCACACAATACAAGAATCGATGCCAAAAAATACTTAGCAAAAACAACATGCGCTTAAGCTCTGTTTTAAGTGACATATTTGGCGTCTCAGGCAAAGAAATCCTATACGGCCTTATGAGCGGTAAAACGGTAGAAGAAATTCTAAAAACTACTAAAAACAAGCACTTAAAGAGGCGTGAAGCGGAGATTATTGATGCTGCTAAGGGTGCTCTTAGTGAGGTGGATATGTTTTTGCTCAAAGAGATGGGGCAAACTATTGATGCGTTAACGGTTCAAATTCATAATATAGAGGCGCGTATGGCTGAGCTTGTTGATCCGCGTGCTTTGGAGGTTATTTGCTCAGTGCCCGGTGTTGGTAGGTTGTCGGGTGCTACTATTTTAGCTGAGCTTGGCGATGTCACACGATTTAGTAGTGGTGGGCAGGTGGCTTCTTGGTGTGGGCTTGCGCCGTTTGTTTCTCAGTCGGCTGGGTCAACAAAGATTGGCAGTATTACTAAGAGGGGTTCGCGTTGGCTTAGGCGTGTTATGGTTGAGGTGGCTCATGTTGCGGTTCGTATGTCTTGTAGGTTTAGGGATATGTTTTGGCGCATTGCTTCTAGGAGGGGTAAAGCGGTGGCGTATGTTGCTGTTGCTCGTAAGTTGTTGACTGTTGTTTGGCATTTGCTTGTTAATGATGAGTTGTTTGTGGAGGAGGGTTTTTCTAAAAAGTCTTCTGTTGTTGCGGTGCGGTCTGTGGTTAGTGGTGGTAGTAAGGGTTTGTCTTTGGATGATGTTGTGGGTATTTTGGGTCGTATGGTGAAGGTGGTTTCTGATGGTGGTTAATTTGTAGTGTTGTGTTTGTTGTGTTTTGTAGGTGACGGTGTTGTTGTGTGTTTGTTTTGTTTGTTTTGTTGGGTTGTTTTGGTTTTTGGTTGGTTTTTTTGTGGTGTGACTGCGTTTTTGTTGGTTGTTTTTTGTTGGTTTTTTGTGGAAAATGTTGGTTTTTAACCGTTAATATTGGTCAGGACAAAAAGACTTTTTCCATAGGAAAAATTAGAGCGACAACAATAATAATAGTAAATATGTTCTCTACACAAACAATAGGGAATCACTCTTGGAAAACCATGTCAAACAACTTTACAGTGAGCTTTTAGAAAAAATCAAAGATATAGCAGTTTTGGGAACAGCTCAAGGTGTAATTCATTGGGATATGGAGACTGTTATGCCGCCAAATGCGGTGGAGCAAAGAAGTTTGCAGTTGGAGATGCTTAGCCGTATTGGTCATCAAATGAGCACTAATCATATAATTGGAAAATTGTTGCAGCAAATTCAAGCGTCTCCAGAGTATACTAAACTGGGGGTGGTTGAGAGGCGTAATGTTTACCTTATTAATAAAAACTATTTGGAACAGATTAGTCTACCAGAGAAACTTGTTGCAGACATTGCTAAACAAGAAACAGTTACGGTGAATATGTGGAAGAGGGCTAAGGCAAGAAAAGATTATAGTTTGGTTAAAGGTGAGTTAAAAAAACTATTTGAGTTAAGTAGACAAGCGGCAGAAATTCTTATGGATGTTAAAGAGGTAAAGTCGCCGTATGATGCGTTGATTGACCAGTTTGAGCCTCAAATGACTACACAGAAGATCACAGAAACCTTTGATAAACTACAGTGGGGGTTACGGCCACTTTTGGATAAAAATCAAGAAATCAATAATAAGGGTTTAGATACAAAGATCTTGTATAAGCCAGTGCCTGTAGAGGCTCAAAAGCAGATTTCTCAGCTTATAACTCAAACTCTTGGCTATGACACCGTTTCACCGGCTGCTAATGGTAGAATTGATGAAACGGAACATCCTTTTACGTCTGGAAGCTATCAAGATGTTCGTATAACGACACATTATTATGTTAATGATTATACAAACTCAATTTTCTCTGTTCTTCATGAAACGGGTCATGCACTTTATGAGTTAAATGTGAATCCAGAGTGGAGGTATCAACCTGTTGGAGGTACATGTTCTTATGGTATTCATGAGTCGCAATCACGTTTTTATGAAAACATCATAGGGCGCTCTAAAGAGTTTTGGAGCGGCTTTCTGCCTAAACTGCAAAATAAGGTGCCTATGCTTGCAGGAGTAAAATTGAATGATTTTATTCAAGCGGTTAATCGTGTTGAACGTTCTAAAATTCGCATTAAAGCTGACGAAATTACCTATAACTTGCATATCATCATTCGCTATGAATTGGAGAGGGATCTGTTTGGAGATAAA
>WREZ01000158.1 GCA_009779045.1 Candidatus Bathycorpusculum sp.
GGTGCATAGGACACCTATTTATTTTTAGTGAACATAAAGTTGTAAAATTGTGTTATGTGTATGGTTACTAGTTTATTTTGGGTAAAGAGTGTTATATTTGTGGTTGTTTGTTATTTGAGCAGGTAATTAGTGTTGTTTGGGTGTTTGGGTTCCATGTTAGTGTGATGTATCGGTTGTTTGTGAGCCATTGGTTATTATTGTATGTGTTATTGTTGTTTTGGGGTTTTGCTGGTGTGTGTTTTAGCATGTCTGTGAATGCTTGGTTAAATTCTGATGCGTCTTGTGTGGTGTCCCATGTGATGTTCCATATAAATAGGTAGTCAGTGTCTTTTTCGTAGTATGTAGCGTTGTCTCCGCCCCAGCCTGTTGCGGCTTTTTGTGCTTGGTTATCGTTTAGCCATTGTCTTAGCATAATGTATATGAAGTATTCGCCATAAGTGTCAGAGGAGTAGCCATAACTACTAGGAATTAGAGTCCAACTATCATCAGCAGGTGTGGGAGCTATAACGTTTTTTGCTGTTTCACCTGCAAAATATTTGTCTGGGTGAAGAATTTGCTCTGTTGAACTTGGCATATATGTGGGTGTGGTGTAACATTGATTTAGTCTCTCCCATCCATAAGTGTCAACAATTTTAGAGACAAATGTTTTTCCTTGAATATAGGGAAACTGGTTTAGATTAGCAACTATACTAGAAACCTCAGGGTATACCAAGTAAAGCCCTGGAGTACATAATAGAAGAGCAGATAAATTAGTTTGATAACTATTTTCCAAGTTTGAAACATCACCACTACTAGCACTACCATCATTGTTATTGTTAGTATTGTTGTGTTGTGTTTTGTAGTAGTAGTAGTTAGTTGTGTATGAGGCGTCGCCTTCTATGAGTGCGTTTTGTGCTTTATTATTGTCGTAATTTGTTGCAGAAGGGAGACTGTTTTGCCAGACATGTGTAAGTTCATGTATTAGTGTAGCCTCAGCATTAGTTATGTCCCATGGCCAAAAGTTTTCGTATATAACATATATTTCATTTCCTACGGTTGCGGCTGTCCAGCTTGCTACCCAATCAGCCATAGTACCGTTAAGGCTCTCGTCTTCGGATATTAAAAATAAACTTTTGAAAATGTTTTCTTGCCTTATAACACTAGATGTATCTACATTAGAAGAATCCTGACCCCATCTATCAATAGCCTGCTGTTTTGTATAAACAGAAACAGTAACATCTGCAGGCAAAGTAACACCTCGCAAATGCTCAAATTGGGTTTTTGCATCCTTAAAAACTTCATTTACCTGCACTTTATAATCTCTAAAATTAGGATCCTGAGGCCTTTCAATAACTAATATAGACCCAAGAAAAGCAAAAATAACAATAAGCGACACTACACCAATAATTTTTCGTTTAACACCAAATGTTACAGCTATAGGCATACAGTATATTTAACCTACAGAAGATAAAAAAATTTAGGTTAAAAACGGTTATTAATTATAAAAAGTCAGCATCATCACACCTTTTTGTTTAGTAACTAATAGTAGTAAACTCAAAAGAAATGCAGGTAACTGTCATAAATCCAGTTACATGAACACTATAACACATATATTAAAAATATTAAAAATATATGATATTTGAATTATATAATAAATAAATCCATCATATATTTTATGTTAAATAGAGATAGCCCGGGAGAGATTCGAACTCTCGTCAACGGGTCCAAAGCCCGCTATGCTTGACCACTACACCACCGGGCTGCTGTTGTGTTTGTTTGTTTTTGGTGGTTGTTTATTGTTAGGTTTGTAATGATGTTGTGTTTTTCTTAATAAGCGTTCCGTGAATTTAAATGTGCTTATGAACGTTTTTAGGTAACATAGTTACTGGTTTGTTAGGTTTTTGTTGTTTGTAAGAGGAGAGAGGGGAAATTTGTTGTATGTTTATAGATAATGTTGTCCTTGTGCTCATTTTATAGTTGTTAGATGTTTAGTTATACAGAATATTATGGTATTTGTGTTGTTGTTTGGGGTTGTTTTATGTTTGTTGTAGTGGGGTGTTCATTTCTTCTTTGAAGATTTTTTCTAGTGTTTTTTTGTCTATGCCTATTTCTTCTGCTAGTTGTTTTGTTTGTTTTAGGTATGTGCGAAATAGGCTTTGTAGTATTTCTGTTTTTTCGCCTTCTGTTAGTTCTTCTTCTGCTAGTAGTAGGGCAAACCATCTGCCTATGGTGGTGAGTTTATATGTTTTTATCCATGTTATGCGGTTGTCTTTTTCGTTTTTTTCCATGCTCTCGTTAAGGACGCCTAGGGTTGTTAGGGTTTTTAGGTTTTCTATTACGGTTTTGTTTGAGTAGTTGAGTTTTGTTACGAGTTCTTTTTGGTATAGACTTTTATGTATACCTAGTTTTAGGCTATATCGTAGTATGTCTACTCCGCCTTTTGAGCCAAATATGGCTGAGAGAATTTTATCCTTTTTTTCTGTTGGTAAAAATATTACATAAGGATGTAATTGTTCAGTCATATGAATCACTTCTATGTTACTATGAAACATTTTTGCTTTTAAGGTTACCTTCTTATTTTCTACAAACCCATCGTTGTTACAAAACAGACACTATTTAAGAGCCCACAAAAGCCTAAACAACTCACAAGTAACGCCAAACCGTTAGCTGGTGTCAGAACTTCAACTCTTCAACGCCGTATCCACAAAGGACACAATTCGGCAAATGGCTCTACATATTCTTTGCGAGGTTCATAAACTCGTTTGGGAAATTTTCTCCAGAAAAATAAAAAGTTTTTGAGTAATAATTTTAAAGTTAAAAATTGGTTATACCAAAGAATTGCACAGTGCATGTGTTGAAGTGTAGAGTGGTTTTGTTATTGTATAGAGGGATACATAAAATTAAATAAGAGCGTTACCACCATGGTAATACCAATAAACGGAAATGTTAAACATGGTAAACAAAATAGCCATATCCATCTCAAAAGAGTTAGATAACGCGCTCAGCAAAATATCAACAGATAAAACCATGTCAAAAAGCAGACTAATAGAAATCTGCCTACGTGAAAACCCAGAAATCATAAAAACAATCAACAACTATGAACTAAAAAACGCAACTGCTTGCGAGCTATGTCAAGATAAATTTACAACAGAAGACATAAAAATCGACACACCAAAATATGGTGTAATATGTAAAGAATGCTGGTCAAACAGAGCCGCAACCTTAGCTATCTCAAAACCAATTGCCGACAATATCTAACCAATTAATAATAGCATATACGCTGATTTGCCCCAGTTAACATCATTGTATTCACGAATTTTCTGGTAACCAAGATCTTCAAACCACCTAAATACGCTAAAATGGGCTTCTGCAAAAATTACTTTTACTTTCTCTTTTTCAACAAAATCCATTAAGAATTTATGTAAGTAGTAGCCGTTTCCAATTGTTTGATGACCCTCTTTAATTCCAATACGCCTTAGGTATAAAACTTCTTTGACCTTTCTAAAACATAAAACACCAATAATTTTCGCATTTTCTAAGGCAACATAACAGTGGTAGGGCTCTTCTTTGGATTGAGTCATTTTAATGTATGTATCTAACCCAAAGGGTGTGCCATCTGAAGTATAATCAAAATATCTTAAGCCAGTTTTGAACTCTTGAGCACAATCAGCTTTACAGATTTCACGGATATAGACTATTATCACCATTACTGCTTTTTGGGTTCCAACCTATCAAGATACATACACGCTCCAAATGAGAATTATGTTATAGTAGACTAGTTTAAATTTTATGTTGTGTTATTGTGTTGGTATGACGTATAGTGTGGATTTTAGAGAAACAGCTCTGGCTTTCAAGCAAAAAGGCCACACCATAAAGCAAGTTTGTGAA
>WREZ01000159.1 GCA_009779045.1 Candidatus Bathycorpusculum sp.
AATTTAATTTTTTGTTGAGGTGTAGGTAGGTGGGTGATTATTAAAATTGAAATGTTTGTTAGGTTGTACACTGTAGTTTGTGTTGTGCTACTTTGTTTGTAGTGTAGCGTGTGTGTTTTTTGTTTGTGTCCCAAACATTTTTTGTGTGAAGATGTTTATTTTTCTATTTGTTCAAATAGTCCTAGTAGGAGTTCTGCGACTTTTTCGCCTATCTCGGTTTTTCGGTAGTATTTTTTTAGTGGGTCTATGTGTTCGCTTTGTGCTAGTCCTAAATGTTCGATTTCGAGCATTCGGGATCTGAATGTGCCGTCGCTTATGGTGAGTTTGTTTTCTGCCATGAAGTCTTTTGCGTCTTTCCATCTTCCTTTGTCCATGTAGAGTAGTAGTAGGCAGTCGATTGCGTGATCTTTTTCTAGGACTGTTTTTATTGCTGCTAATTTTGGATCTTTTAGGACGTGTTTTGCTTTATCTTCAACTTCATTATTTACCATTGTCTCTGTTTCCCAACCTTATGTTATATATGTTGTGTAATCGCTTAAATGGTGTATTACGTTTTGTGATATATGACATAAGATGCTTTATTTGCTAAAAAACCTATTGCTATATTGTTTAGTAATACACAAGTCATGAGTTAGAATAAACAGTTGATAAACACCAAAAAACCCAAACAATCACAATCATAACAAAACAAACACACAAAACACAACATCCTTTTATAACAAACCACCCTTACCAATATGAGGCAAATCCTTGGCAAACACTACCACACAATACGAAATACCAACATGGAACCAAATCCACAAAATGCTACTAAACCAAGCAAAAAAAATACAAAAAAACAACTACCAACCAGACATAATAATAGGCATAGCCCAAGGCGGCACAATCCCCACCCGCATCCTAACAGACCTACTACAACAAAAAAACCCCCAAACAACAACAAACACGCCCATCATCACCAGCATCGAAATCAAATTCTACAAAAACATAGCTCAAACAAACAACAAACCCACACTAAAACAGCCCCTAACTATCCCCATAAACGACAAAAAAATCCTTATAGTAGACGATATATCTGATACAGGCCAAACACTAAAACTCGCAAAACAACACCTAACTGAAAAAGGCGCCATAGAAACAAAAACCGCCACACTATACACCAAAACAACAACCCAAACCCCACCCGACTACGCTGAAAAAACAACCAACAAATGGATAGTATTCCCATGGGAAATCAACGAAACCATACAAAACATCCTCCAAAAACACAAAAAAGACAATCAAACCACAAATAACGAATTTACCCAACTAGTAAAAGCCGGCATACCTAAACAACTCCTCAAACAAACCCTCAAAACAATACAGGAGCAACAACATTGACACTACACACTTTCAAAGAATTTAATTTCTACGCCGAAATCACCGGATTCAAAGAAATATGCTCTGAACAAGCAAACACTTACCTTAAAAACAACCGCAAAACCCAACAACAAAACATGGCGATCCAATTTTTTAACCCTAACTTAATCGCAACAACCGAACATTTATACTTCGCAACCCTAAACGCCCTCTACGCATTTAAACACAACAAAAACATTTCAAAAAGCTTAGCAATGGAAACACTCCTTTATGCTTCAACACAACACCAAATACAAAAAGCCATCCAAACAATCGGAATAAAATCCAACATGACAGAAATAGCAGTAACAATAATTAGCAAAAATACACAACAAATCACAAACACCCTTAACGATCTATCAAATAACCTCCAAGCAAAACCCTGCAACACTGTGTTAGACTTAACACCAAAAAAAATCTGCCAAATCCAACAAGCCTTTGACATAACTCCCCAAATGATTGAAGTAACCACACAAAACAAAAAAACCGATTTAGCTCTCATAAATTTAGTAATTGAAAAAGTTGCCTTGCTATCTACAAAAATCTAAATCATCTTTTCTTTCATAACTGATATAATCTCCTTAGGTTTAACCAACGAAATCCCTGTCATAGCACCCATAATCTCAACAAGCAAAATCCTATCTGGATTTTCCATGTCAGCCTTATTTTGAATTTCAGCAGCCACCGCAGAAATAATATCCATCGAATGAAGAGTAGTATAACGCTTCTCAACAGTAATCCTATATGTTTCATCTACACCAATACGCAACGCAAGCTCCAAAGCCACTTTCTTAATAGTCTCCAAATCCGTTGGTACAACACGCTCAATAGGAATAATACGCAACGCAAAACGAAACTCATAAGGCTTATCACTAAGCAAACTATGAAACTTTTCAACAACCCCATAAGGATCCAAACTAGTTCTAGCAACAATAATCCCCCGCACCCCCGTTTTAACAGCCGCCGCCTCTTGATCACCCAAATGATCCTTTAACAAAAACAACATTTCATTAACCATAGCACGCTCATTACCACGAACTGTCGTCGCTATTAAATTGAAATCTTTAAGCATAAACTCACCAATGAAAAACGTAAACCTTCAATACTTGTAACCCTATTTCTATATTGCGCTTCAAAAATATTGTTTAATTTTATGATACATATTACGTATCGCACAACTTGTTTAATGAGGACTGTAACCAAAAGTTTGTTAAACATATTCTTTAATTTTTACCTTTACTTCCAATTTGAACGTTAAAGTTATAACATCCAATGACTCTACTGAGTGTTAAACATGTAAAATGGGCGAGTAGCTCAGTACGGATAGATTGCTGTAATCATCAACAATCACGGATAGAGCACCAGCCTCCTAAGTTGGGGGTCGAGGGTTCAAATCCCTCCTCGTCCGCCATTTTAGGGTAAATTTGAATTTTGGTGGAGTGTAGCTAAATAGTTATCATAGGTTGTTGTTCTTTTGGTGTTGTGGTGTTTTTTGTTGTTTTGAGCATTTGATATGGCCTTCTTGGCAATTATGTAGTGTATTTGCTTGTTTTTTGATGTTTTCTCGAATATTTATAATATCAATGATAAAGTATTCTTCTGTTTGAAAATATAAAATATTGTTTTTCGCTCAAACTAAGTCCAATAAATATTCCCGGCTGTCAAAGAATTGCTTGCCGTCAACATGAGGTGTTATGTCGTCTCTATCGTAAATAAAACCCAGTTTATTAATCACTTTAGCAGAGGCGAGGTTTTCTTTTGCGTGACCACCTGCAACTTTCTTAATCCCGAGATTGATGACAGCGAAATTAAGGATAGCTTTCATCGCCTCGGTGGTATATCCTCGATTCCAATGTGTTTTCATGATGTTGTATCCAACTTGAAATATCTGCCAGTCATTTTCCCAAATTAATCCACCTGAACCAAACAGTTCACCTGTCTCTTTTAATACAAAACCCCAAATGTAATTGTCACTTGTAATAATGTTGCCTTCCAAATCCAGTTTCCATGTAATCTCTTTTAGCCACTCTATCGTTTCGTCCATGGATTTATGCGGGAGCCAACTGACGTACTTCGCCACATCCGGATCACTGGTCCATCCGAAAAAGGCCGTATTCGCATCAGCAAATGTGAGTGGTCTAAGTAATAGTCTTTCGGTTTCTATCGTGATTTTCAACTGCTTATCCTCCCTATTATAATCTATCATCTTGTGTTTCGTTTTTCATCAGGAAAAGGTCATGATTATACTCCCCGTAAGGCTCTTTTAAAGTAAACTTTATCCTTTAATTGTACTCCATGTTCAAACATCGGTGCATCGTAATGCTCAATGAAATAATTTTCTATACGGTGTGAAAACACAAAACCGTTATTTTCGTAAAAAGGTACAATAATAGGGGTATCGCCTGTTCCAACGATCATCATTGTGCCTTTATCTTTATAGTAATCACAAACGTGATTGATTAA
>WREZ01000160.1 GCA_009779045.1 Candidatus Bathycorpusculum sp.
AGAAGAAACACCCACAACAGAAGAAACATCTCAAGACCCGGAAAATTGAGTGGGTAGTTGTATTTCTATGAAGTTAAGTGGTCAGTTGGGTTAATGCTTAAATAAGAATTTTGTTCAATTTTATTTGAGTTGAGATAGTGTCTGTCAATCAACCTCTCTATATCTTTAATACTTTAACGCGTCAAAAAGAGGTTTTCACTTCAATCAATCCAGGTGAGGTGAAAATGTATACTTGTGGTCCGACGGTTTATGATTATGCTCATATTGGTAATTTTCGTGCGTTTTTGTTTGAGGATTTGTTGAAGCGTTGGTTAAAGTATTGTGGTTTTAGGGTATTGCATATTATGAATCTTACTGATGTGGATGATAAAACGATTAAGGGTAGTCAAGTAAAGGGTGTTGCGCTTAGGTTGTATACGAGTTTTTATATTAAGGCTTTTTTTGAAGATATTTCTAAGCTTAATATTGAGTCTGCGGATGTTTATCCGTGTGCGACTGATCATGTGCCTGAGATGGTTTCTATTATTAAGGCGTTGCAGGCTAAGGGTTTTGCTTATCGGGGTGAGGATGATTCGATTTATTTTGCGGTTTCCAAGTTTCCTAAGTATGGTAAGCTTTCTCATATAAAAGTGGGTGAGCTTAAAGCGGGTGCGAGGGTGAGTCAGGATGAGTATGCTAAGGATGATGTTCAGGATTTTGCGCTTTGGAAGGCTTACACGCCTGAGGATGGTGATGCTTTCTGGGAAACGGAATTGGGTAAAGGGCGGCCTGGTTGGCATATTGAGTGTAGCGCGATGAGTATGAAGTATTTGGGTGAGACTTTTGATATACACTGTGGGGGCATTGATAACATGTTTCCTCATCATGAGAATGAGATTGCGCAAAGTGAAGCGGTGACGGGTAAGGTTTTTGTTAATTATTGGATGCATAATGAGCATTTGCAAGTTGAAGGTAAAAAAATGAGTAAGCGCTTTGGTAATTTTTACACTTTGCGTGATTTACTGGAGAAGGGTTATGATCCAATTGTTATACGTTATTTGTTGTTGTCTACGCATTATCGTCAGCAGTTTAATTTCACGTTTGAGGGATTAAATGCTGCGAAAAGTGCAATTGATCGTCTTAAAAATCTTATGCGTAGACTCTATGATGTTAAAGATGGCATTAGTGAGGGTAAGGTTGCTATACAAATTCAGCATGTGAAAACATGTTTTGAGTCGGCTATGAATGATGACTTAAACATTAGTATAGCTTTAGCAGCTCTCTTTGATTTTGTGCGAGAGATTAACAATCTTCTGGATGAAAATGTTGTAAGTGTAGAGGAGGCTAATAGAGTGATTGAAAGTTTAATGCAATTTGATTCAGTGCTAGGTGTAATTGGTAAAGTAGAAAAAGATGAGGTGTTATCCAGTGATATTGATGCTCTAGTGCAGAGGCGTGAAGAGGCGCGTAGGGCTAAAAATTGGAAAGAATCAGATCTTATTCGTGACCAACTTAGGGTGTTAGGCATTGTAGTTGAGGATACAGCGCAAGGTGTACGATGGCATAAAAAATAAGTTAAACAAGTTTGCCATTCAAAGTCCATTCTTTAGTAGAATATTTTTCCTTATACAATTTCTCTGCTATGACTTCTTCAAAAGGAGTTAAAGGGTTTTCTTGTAGTTGAATTTTTAAAATTGCTTTAAATCCCTGCTTTAACGCATTAGCAATGGTGTCAGAGCTAATTGTATGCTTTAACTCTGTGGTTATGCTAGTTATTTTTTGTTGGCCAATAGCGGTTGCTTGTGTAGAGGAGAGATGATCTATTTTGAGTAATTGAAACATGCGATCTAAGTTTACACTTCGCAGAAGAGTGCCATGCTGTAAAACATATCCGCGTGAGAGGGCTTGGCTGCTTCCAGAAATTTTTTTGCCACCCACAGTCAAGTTAGGACAGTTTTTTGCATCTCCATTATTAAAATCTGCAGAAACCCCTAAAAGCCGTAACGCGTCAGCTACAGCCGCATAAATTTTAAAGTAAACACTAGCCACATCATCAAGACGCCCTAAAGCAGAAGTGTTAGCAACTACACTATAAGTAACCTCACCATCACAGTCATGATAAACTGTTCCGCCACCACTACAACGCCGCACCATATCCACACCAAATTGCTTTGCAGCTTGAAGATAAACCCTCTCATTAACGGTTTCATTTCTGCCAAGACTTACAGCAGACGGACTCCAACGATAAAGCCGCAAAGTGTTAGGCACTTTCTCGGCAATACGAGCCTGCAAAATTGCCTCATCAACTGCCATATTCCAAGCAGCACTACGAACATCAAAAGGTAAAAGACGCCAAGTATCCATCATCAACAACATTACTCCAAAATAATAACATAAAAATTCAAAGTAAAAAACATACCCACTACAACAGTTACTGTTGTTGCTTTTCAATTTGACCCTTAATGGCTACAATATTGCCCTCAACCAACTCTAACCACTGTCTATTTTTATTAGGATCTAAACCTTTGTTGTTAAAAACTTCTTTTGCCTTATCTAACGCCTCCAAAGCAGCTGAAAAACAACCTAAAGCCGCCAAAGCAACCCCCTGATTTACTTGCACCATCAAATATTTACCCGTTTCCACAATCCCTAACACGTCCATCTGTTCAAAAAAAACAAGCGCCTTATTAGCAGCAGCAAAACTCTCCATATGCTTACCCTGTTGCCCCAACGCAGCTGACAAACCAGCATAAACAATAGCCTCAAACCTAACCCGATCAAACTCTACCTCAACAGAAAGAGAACTACAAAGACGTAAGACCTCATTGTAACCATCTATAGCACATTGATAATTACCTTGATAAAAGGCACTATTAGCCTCTTCATTAACAATTTGCAGCCTATGCAGTATAGACACAGTTTTCATCACACCTTTTGAATAGACAAGACTTAAAACTGTTACGACTCTAAATCCACCCTTTTACTGGACTTAACTTATGCTAACATATTTTCTCTGAATGACGTCTATCTAATACAGAACAACAATTGTACGTCTAAAATACACCATACACACCTACACAATGCAGAACAAAGGAAAACTAAAGTTTTTGTAACAGCTTAACGCAGGTGTTAGTTTGTGTTGAGTTGTTGGTGTAAGTTGGCGTTTTTATGTAACGTTTAAGAAACGCCATTACCACAGCCACAACAATACCACCTAAAATGACACCAACCACCAATGTAAAGAGCGGATTAGTGAATATAGAATCTGATGGTTGCGTCTGACTTGGGTACTGCGTTTGATCATCACCACCAGAGGTTATAGACGGCCAAGTCGCTGTTTGTGAAGGCGATGGTGACCCAGGATCATCAGTAGCGGTGGCTGTTTGAATACCACTCCAACCACTCGATGAAACGAACTCAAATTCTGTCCAAAGTATTATATATCCATCTGTATTGTACCCGTGCTTTAGACAGCCAATTTCTGCTTTTACTCTAAATTCCATCCGTGACCCAAATACACTTTTATCGAGATGTAAGACGTCCCGTATGGTGGTATATTGAGAATCTGTTTGAGGAAAAGGTTCGTAATAAACATCTCCCCAGCCCCTATCTTGTTCGGGACTAAATTCAGTTCTGTATTGAACCGTATAGTATAGATTATATGTATCACCATTTACATCAATGTAGGGTGTAAAGTGCTGATTTTTTATCGTAACATCCATTGACCGATCAACTGTATCTGTTCCTCTATATGTTTTGTCAATAACCTTCACACTGAATTGCGGCACAAACGGTTTGTATCCTGCTTGTGCAAACACAGGCGCAACGGCATGTGCAATAAGACTTGACGCTA
>WREZ01000161.1 GCA_009779045.1 Candidatus Bathycorpusculum sp.
CATAGCAGTAAACACTCAAACTAAAGCATACTGCCCCTACTGCGGCACACCTACCCCACCCGAAAACGTATACTGCCATCATTGCGGAAAACAACAATAATAGAGGACAAAAAAATGAGCCTACAAACAAGCAAACTTTTAGGCGGCATTGGCGCATTAACAATATTTTTAAGCGCATTTACCATATTTACGGCTACTACATTAGTAGGTACAATAGCAGTTGGCTGCATAGGCAGCACTTTTATTCTAATAAGCTTCTACAATTTTGCTAAAATTTACAAAGATAAAAAAATCTTCACCAACACACTTTACGGAACACTAACAACAATAATAGGAGCCATTATCACCCTCACACTTATAGTAGTCACACCTATTTTGTCAACACTAAAAGATTACACATACCGATATGTTCCCCGTTGGAGTGGCAACTGGACTGACCTCTCAGAAATATATGCAAATTCAGGCGGCATTCTTAGAAACACAATAAACGCCTGCTCATCATGGATATTGCTAGTTGCTATTGTTTTTTGGGTGTTTCTAATTATTGCAATGATTTTCATGCAAAAAACATTAAAAAAACTTGCCCAACACTCACACAACAACACCTTTGAAAACACCGGCACCATACTAATAGTAGGCGCAATAACCCCACTAATAGGATTAGCAGGCCTATGGCTATCAACACTTATACTTACATTTGCACTCTTTACCACAAAAAAATCAACTATCACAACGCTACCACCCTCAACAATAAAAGCTTCACCAACACCGCAAATAATACCAATAACAACCGAGAAATTACAAACAACTAATCTTTTAGGTTGCGCCGGGGCATTACTAATATTCTTAAGCGCATTTACCTTTACGGCTACATTTGGATATACAATAATTATTGGCAGCCTACTTGTGCTAATAAGCCTCTACCGTTTAAACAAAATTTATAGAGACAAAGAAATCTTTACCAACACACACTATGGTGTATTATCAACAATAAGTGGAGTAATCACAGTCCTCATACTTATAATCGCTACACCTATTTTGTCAACACTAAAAAATAGCATATATCACAATATCCCCGATTGGAACGGCAACTTGATAAGCCTTTTAAGTGCATCATCAAAATGGGGTAGCATTTTCAACACAACCTGGCGACAATGCGGACAATGGATATTATTGGTCCTTATTGTTTTTTGGGTGTTTCTAATTATTGCAATGATTTTCATGCAAAAAACAATGAAAAAACTTGCCCAACACTCACACAACGACACCTTTACAACCACAGGCACACTATTAATCATTGGCGCAGCACTCCCTATAATAGGACTAATAGTCTTATGGATATCAACATTAACACTCGCACAAGCATTCTTTACCACAAAAAAACCAAACACCACAAACTCATCACAACCCCAAACTACAACCACACCAACAACAAACACTCAAACTAAAGCATACTGCCCCTACTGCGGCAAACGCATCCCACCCGAAAACGTAATATATTGCCCCAACTGTGGAAAACAACAATAATAGAGGAACAAAAAAATGAGCACACAAACAAGCAAAAAATTAGGCATACTCGGCGTATCACTAATATTTTTTGACGCATTTTTAAGTGTACTTCTAGCAATAGGAACACTATTATCATCAGAATGGAGCATTCCTACTTCTTATGGCATTATAAGAATCATAGGCATCATCATTATTCTAATAGCCATTCACAATTTAGCCAACGTTTATCAATCCAAAGACATCTTTACCAATGCACGTTGGGGCGTTTTAGCCATAATAGGCACCATAACAGGTTTTATAAGCGGACCAATTATTACACACACAACACTAAACGCTATGCAACAATTAATAGCACTATATATCCCAACGCTTATAATGGGCGTATTTTTTATAATCGCAGCGTTTTTTGTAGAGCGTTCATTAAACGAAATAGCAGAACATTCAGGTATAAGTGACTTTGAAACAGCAGGCAAATGGCTATTCATAGGAGCAATACTTACCCTAATCCTCTTTGGCACAATAATCATGGGCATAGCATTCCTAATACTAATAACCGCATTTAGTAAACTAAAAAACCCCAAACTTACCCCAACAACAAACACAACAGAAAACTCAACACTACCACAAACTACCCCAACACCAACAACAAATACACAAACTAAAGCATACTGCGCCTACTGCGGCAACCCCATACTACCCGAAAACGTATACTGCCCCCACTGCGGACAACACACCTAATCAAATCAACTTACAAACTCTTTTTTATTCTCAAAACCAGTTTTTGTTAACACAGTAAATAACAAAACTACTGGGCAATTGAGGTTAATTTTTAACTTAAACATAAAGCAATCTAGAAGATATTTTTGTTAGTATTTTAGGTGTTTAGATATGAAAGTACGTTTTTTATTGCGATGTGTTTATTGCTTGCTAAATAGAGAAGGTTTTTGGGTTGGCGAGTTGGTGTGTGGCTGTCGGATCCATTTAGTTGGGTCTGAGGAAACTCCGCCCACATGTAGAATTGCAGCACTTTGTGTAAGGTGAGAACCTTGGCAACGGAGCAGAAACGACACGTCCAATTGGTGCTTTAACAGATGAGGCATCCTAAAATGCTGATTAGTCAATTTGGAAGCGATGAAACGGCCGTCCTGCAAGTGGAAAGGGCAAACAGACGCTGATGACCCTCTACAAAAGGCGCGGGTAGCCCGATTAGCCGAATGCCACAAAATAAACAAAAGGCGGGTTATGTCCAACACACCAACCCAAATATCATTTTGTTGGTAAATTGTATCTAATCTTGTAATTGTTTATTGTTGTTTTGTATTAAAAATTTGTTTGGTGAATTATTATAAATTTGATGCTGTTTTTTGGGTGAGTGTTTGTTATAAGGTAAATTTGTTTTAGATGTTTAATTTGTGTTTTGATGTTTTAGGGGGTTTTTGGAAAAGTTATATATCATGTGAAGCTATAAAGTGTTGTGTGAGAAGATGCGAGTAGGTCTCTTTGGATTTGGCAAAACAGGAAAAGCCGTTGCAACTGTTCTGTTGCAAAGTCAAGAAGTAGACCTTTGTTGGGTTGTTAGGAAAACGACAAATCTTCAACATAGGTCTGTTCCTGAATTTCTTGGAATTAAAGATGATACTCAGGGAGTAATTTTCACTAAAGACGAATATACCTCTGAGGAGCTTTTTGAGAAATATCCTGTGGATGCTGTAATAGATTTTTCATCAGCTGATGCAGTACTAGATTACGGTGCAGCTGCTGCTAAAAGAGGCATATGCATTGTTACAGCAATATCATCTTATCCTGAAACAACTATTGATTACCTAAAAAGTTTAGCTGAAGAAACAAGAATTCTTTGGTCACCTAACATTACTGTAGGAATTAACTTTTTAATGCTAGCAGCTAAAATTCTTAAAACAATCGCACCCTATACAGATATTGAATTAATAGAAGAACACTTCAAAGACAAAAAAGAAATCTCAGGCACAGCTATAAAAATTTCACAAACCCTAGGCCTATTAGGCACAGACATAAAATCTGTTAGAGCAGGAGGCATCATCGGACGACATGAACTTATCTTCGGCTTCCCCCATCAAACAGTCCGACTAATCCATGAATCCATAACACGAGAAGCCTTTGGCAACGGAGCACTATTTGCAACCAAAAGCATCATCAAACAAAAAAAAGGCTTCTACGGCATGGAAGACATACTAATACCATACTTCAACCTCCAATAACACAGCCATTAACAAAAAGATGTTTTCAAACACTCCAAACAAACTCCAAAGAGAC
>WREZ01000162.1 GCA_009779045.1 Candidatus Bathycorpusculum sp.
ATAGTAGTATAAATGGGTCGTTTCAGTCCATAAAAAAGATAGCCGATAAAAAAGGTGTCACCAGATTTTTAGAGTATATTAAATAGTGTTGCGGCTTCTTTGTCTGTTATCACTCTTTTGCTGTTTTTTCCGGCGTTTTTTAGCATGCAGTGCATTTTTTCTTCTACTGTTTTTGCCAAAAATAGTTTAAATTCGATCCCGCGGAGTTTAAAAAATAGAGTTGGATCTGTGTCAAATTTTGCACCAATTGCATACAAGACGGCACTTACATGTTTGCACATATATGCCGAGTCAGGACAGGAACAATTGAACTTTATTTCTTTGTTTGAGGGAAATAATCCTTGATTTTTTTGTGTAAATAGGTCTTCAAGTTCTTTGGGAAATCGACCCGCAACTAGTTCTTCTAATCCGTTTATCTTGTTATTACACAGTTTTGTTAGATTGTCTAGTTTTTCTTTTAATAGTGGTTGAATCTCTACTTTTATTTTGTATGGCTTACTGCTGCTGCCGCAAACTAGAGCATCAACGTGTCCCGCTTCAATTCTTAAATCGATTACTAAACCGTTTCTAACATAGCTCCGACCGCGGCCTATACGGTTTGAGTAATCTGCATAGCTTTCGAGATTTTTGGTCCAGGCTTTTCCCCACCAAGATTTCGTTATAGTGTTACCATCAATTATAACGGGGCAAATGTTAGGGTTGGTTTTTTGCAGTTTTTCTAATTGGCGTTTTGCCTTTGCAATTTTTTGACCAACCGTTTCATATTCTCTATAATAACCCCAGTATCCCATCATTTCTCACCTGACATGCGAAATATTTCCATGAGTTCTTTGTTGCTCATTTCAGTAATCCAGTTTTCTCCTGAGGCCTCAATAATATCGCCTGAGAGTTTTACTTTATCCTCGATCATTAAATCGATTTTTTCTTCGATAGTGTTGGCGGAAATAAACTTGTGAACTAAAACATTTTTCTGTTGACCTATGCGAAACGCGCGATCTGTTGCCTGATTTTCAACTGCTGGGTTCCACCATCGGTCAAAATGTATCACATGATTTGCTTTGGCTAGATTTAATCCAACTCCGCCAGCTTTGAGTGATAAAATCATGTAAGGTACATATTCTTTGCCGCAGAATCTATCAACTAGTGTTTGCCGTTTTTTAACCTGTGTACCGCCATGTAGTGCCAAACCGCGGTGTTCAAAAATGTTCTCCAAAAAATCATCAAGAGGCTCTATAATTTCTCTAAATTGCGTAAACACTAAAACTCGTTCGCGTTTTTCATAGATGGTTTCACATATGTTTCTGAGTTGTATGAATTTTCCACTGTGTTTTTCATCATATCCTGCTTGGCCAAGATAGTGGTCGGGGTGATTACATATTTGTTTTAAGCGTAGTATACTTGCTAGAATTAGTCCCTTTCTTTCAATATCTTCAGCAGTTTCGAGTTTTGCTTCCAGTTCATCAACAAAGTCTTTGTAGAGGACAATCTGTTTTTTGCTAAGCTGGGTGTAGGTTTTCATTTCAATTTTATCGGGCAGATCTGAAATTACCGATTTATCGGTTTTGAGTCGTCTTAAAATAAAGGGTGAAACAACAGAACGCAGTTTGCTGTAATTATTTTCATGATCTTTTAGCCTATTGACAAAGTCTTTAAACTCTTTCATATTTCCCAAAAGGCCTGCGTTTAAAAAGTCAAAAAGCGACCAAAGGTCTGTGAGCCTATTTTCTATAGGCGTTCCAGTCATGGCTATCTTTGAATCTGCTTTTATGCTCTTAACAGCCTTTGCCTGTTTTGTGCTGGGGTTTTTGATTGCTTGTGCCTCATCTATAATAAATAGCGCCCATTCTGCTTTTAAAACTCCTGTAAACCTGCTAAGCATCGTATATGTTGTAATGTATAGTTGGTAATTATTGTCAATTTCAACATTTGTTTTATTATGTAAAACTTTGTATTTGATGTTTGGAGCAAACTTTTCAAGTTCTGCTTTCCAATTGCCTATAAGCGAGGCAGGAATCACCAGCAAGGAAGGCTTTTTTTGTTCACGTGAAATCCGCAAATACTCCAGTAAGCCTATAATCTGAACTGTTTTGCCCAGACCCATATCATCCGCAAGGCATGCACCAAAACCCATTTCTATCATCAAAGTCAGCCAATTTAGACCCAATTGTTGATAGTGCCTCAAAACAGCTCTAAACTCGTCTCCAGCAGATACTGTTTGAATTTTTTCTGGCTTTTTGATTTTTTCAAGCGCCGATGTCAACCATTTTCCATTTGAAATTTCAACCTCAACCTTGTTTTCATCAGACAAGCTGAGCAGTTTGGAGGTCTGCATTTCAAGACGTAGCGCCTCAAAAATGCCTATAGAATTGCCACCGGCATAAATTTGGGCTTTCTCCATTATTTCAAGAGCTTGTTTTAGTTTACTATGATCCACTTCAACCCATTTGCCTTTTAAAAATATCAAACCTTCACTCTGAGAGAGCAAAAATTTTATCTCATCAGCAGTTAACGTTTCATCCCCTAAGGAAATCTGGGGATCAAAACTTAGAATTGCTTTTGTTCCAACTCTTGATTTGCCTTTTTCTCCAACAGTTACCTTTACGCCAATTTGATTCTGCTTTTTGCGCCACCAATCGGGAATTCGACAGATAATTCCCGATTCTTCATAGAGAGGGATCTCTTTTAGAAACGTATAAGCCTCATCAGAGGAAAACCTAAGTGGACTAAACAGCTCTCCCGATTCGGCTAACTGTGAAATTAACGTACTTCTTTGAACAGCTTGGCTAACAGTGGACAATAGTTCTAATAGTTTATCTGTTTGGTCTTTATACTCAAGCAACGCCCGCTTTAGAGGAACATGATTTACCTTACCTATATCTGACTTTGTTGAATATGTAGCTAAAAAAGCAAACGGTAATGTATCATTTTTATTCTCAACTAAATGGAAAAATACTCGGCCCATTACGGTTAAATTCGACTTATGTTCAATTAGGAATCGTTGAACTGTTCCATCGTATTCTCTTATAAGGTCTCTAAAGACTTTTAATAGTTCAGAAAAAATCTCAAGCAACCATCGGCTATCAATATGTTCGGTGCCTGTTGCAAAAGGGGTGGTTAACAGTAAAGCCTCAATCTCTTCATTGCTGAAAATAAATTCGGTATTTTCACGTGTAAACTCTATGTCATTTTGCAGAGAAATTTTACTTATAATCTTCTCAGAAATTGCATACAAAAACCGCAGACCATCTGTTAGGTTGTCTATGGGTTTAAATCCGAAGAAAAAAAGCGTTTGATAAGTATTTTTCAAAAAGCTCTTATACAGACGCGCCTCCTGGTCTAATGCCTCACCACGCCCCTCAAAATCCAAATTAAACCCTTGCGCCTCAAAAATAACTATAAGTCGTTTATTATCCATATCGCCCTTTTTTGACAACATTATACCTTAATTTCTCTCTCTAGAATAAAGCATTTACTATAATTTTTGACGCGTTTTTCAGTCACACTTCAAAATAATTTACATCTGACCTATAGTGGTTTATGAGTGTCCAAAAAGTATTCTGTGGCTTTCTAAAAATTTGAAGTGACAACTTGTTTTGCGGTTGCTGCACAGTCGGCGTTATTGGTTGATTTAGGAGTGCTTTTATAATCGACAGTTGTGGCTGATCATGTTTATGAGTGGTCGAGATATCTTTGCAAAGTTGCAAACCAATCACTCTGTCCAGCTGCAAATGGTTGCGTTAGGTGCTGGACAAACCCGCTGCAGTTTCTTTATAAAGAGTGCAGGGGTGGG
>WREZ01000163.1 GCA_009779045.1 Candidatus Bathycorpusculum sp.
ATACAAGCTGAAAATTAATTTTTAAAAATAAAAAAAGAAAAGTGGTTGTTTTAGTATTGCTTTCTTGCGGATAAACCATACCAAGACATGACTTTTGCAAGTATTGGTACAATTACACCTAAGGCAATGCTTGGCACAAAGGAGATAAAGAGTGCATATCCTAATGTGCCATTCCACATGTCTACAGCCATCTGTCTTGATGGTTCTAGTGCGTAGTGGTAGTTCATAAATAGTTGTATTAGTGTAGTTGTCAGTGACGCAGTTAAGCCTGCTCCGAGCATTCGTTTAAAGTTTGTTGATCCGCCAGTTAATGCACCTGCCATGTAACCAATGATTACTGCATTGACTAAGTAAAACAGCATTGCCATGTCGCCGAAGAAGTTGTATGGAAAAGCCATTTCTGAACCGTATAGTATAGCATATTGTGCATAAGTGCTAGTAGAGTTGCCTGCGACTGCTAAATAGTATGCACCACCCATGATGAAACCTGCTGCACCACCGGCCCATTTATTCCAGGTAAGACCAAGAACTAGCGGTATGCCTAAGATAATCATTTGGGCAAAGCCTTGTGTTAGAATTACAGCGATTGTTACGCCGATACCTTCTTCACTGCCAAGCACAGCATATGAACCAGTTGGGTTAACGTAGACTGCGAGCACAAAGATTAGCAACACAAGAATCATAGGTACGATAAAGCCGTAGAGAATATCTGATAGTTTAAATCTTTCTGACTCCAAAGTTTTTCACTTTCTTTAACATTATGTTTAAGAAATACTATCATTTAGACGGCTTAATAAAGATAATCCTTTCACCTATATTGAGAATAGCGAATTAACATAAAAAAGTAGGCAACAGACTATAGTGTCTAATTTTTAGAACAACAAACAACACCGCCAATAACAGTAAAACACACAGAAACACTAATAGCTAATTTATCAGAAGGCAGGGATAGGGGGTTATTTGATAAAACAATTAGATCAGCAAGTTTTCCCTGTTCAATGGATCCTTTATCAACAAAGTCTAAAGAAGCAGCCCGTGCTGCAAATACAGTATACATTTGCAAAGCCTCAAAAACAGACAAGTTTTGCACACCCACACGTCTAACTGCCGCTTCAAGCCCAAGCAATGGATTAAGAGGCTCCATGGGACAATCAGACCCCGCAGAAACTAAAACACCACAATTTAGTAAATCTTTTACAGGAAACAAATAACGCACACGTTTTTCACCCAAACGCTTCTCTGCAGACCAAACAGAAAACTCGGAATCAACCACACAGGGCTGAACAGACACAGAAATATCTAACTCTTTTATACAACGCATTAACTGCTGATTTAAAACTGCAGCCTGCTCTAAACGCGGACATGGAACATTAGAATTCCTACCGACGTGCTGTATTATGTTTACAGCTTCCTGAATGGCTCTGTCTCCAACAGCGTGAACAATAAGCTGTAAACCAGCAGTTTGAATTTTATCTGCAAACACAAATAATTCATTTTGAGAACATAATAATCCACCTTGATTAGAAGGACAGTCAGTATAAGGTTCAAATAAAGCAGCAGTTCTAGACGCTAAATATCCATCCACAAAAACTATGCCTCCACCAAGTTTAAAAAAGCCATTCTCAAAACGCTTTAACTTTTGCAATGCTAAATCAACTAAACCCGCGGGCACAATCAAATAAACTCGCAGAGGTAAAGAAGATGTTTCAATTAATTTTTGAATTATTGACAATTCTACCTCTGAGAGCACAATCCAATGAACACAGGTTATACCCAATTGAACAAAATTTGACAACGCCAATTTTGTAGCGTTATAAAGTTCTTGTTCATCAGGTTCAGGAATAATGTTCCAAACAAAATTTGTAGCTTGATCACGCAAAACACCCGTCGGTTCACCCATTAAATCTCGCTCTATACCAGAATCAACACGCTGACTTATCTTAGCAACCTCAAGCACCTTACTATTAACAACACACACCTGACCCATCTGACAATAAAACACCACAGGAGCATCAGATGAAACCGCATCCAATTCATGACACAAAGGCAAACGCTTCTCTAAAAGCTCCTCAGGATTTAGCGCCCTACCCAAAACCCACTTATCTTTACCAACACGTTTTATATGTTCAGCCAATCTGGTTTGAATTTCTTTAATTGAAGAAGCCCCGTAAAGATCCAACCAAGTTAACAGTTTACCATAGTCCACAACATGCGCATGAGTATCAATAAAACCAGGCAAAACAGTTTTACCCTCAAGACAAATAACCCGTGTTTTTTCACCAATATACTGCTTAACCTCTTGATTACTACCTACACAAGAAATTCTATCACCACTAACAGCTATAGCCTGCGCAGAGGGCATTTTAGGATTCATTGATATGATGTTTCCGTCAAGTAAAACTAAATCAGCAGGGATCATCATGTTAGGTCTCCAAGTCATGTTACTGTGATTTATCGCTTATCAACTTAACTTTTTTCTCTTCCTTTTTATTTCAAAATGTTAATGAAATTTAGTGTTCCATCCGGTTGAAAACTGGCAAAGAAAACACTTCGACCAAAAGGAGAATTATTATGTGCATCTGAGCCTAAAATTGCCAATACTGGCCCTTCATAGGTCATGCCATCGAAACCGAAAGAGCCATATCTAGAAAAAGATATATTTAATTCAGTTATTTCGGGAATTATTCCTGTTTTGTTTTGATAGACCTCAATGGCGCGGTCGTAGTACCATTGAAGCCCTAAATTGTCAATCTGTCGAAGTGCATTGTTAGATGTTTGTTGCTGAAGAGGCATTTGAGGCACTGGAAAGGTATCATCATCTAATGAAAGGACAGGAACATCATATACATAATAAGCTTCACCGTTACTTGCACTAAAACTAACAGAGCCTCTGCCCATAGCGTTAAAGAAACCGCTAGATGACTGTTGAGCCAGTATAAATTCAATTCTTCCACCCATGTAGTCAACAGTATCTAATGTAATATGTTCTATGATAGTTTCGCCAGGGTGTTCTAACATGAAAAGCCTAAAGGTAAGCGTGTTTTTGACACTTTGCGCCGCCTCAATTAATGATACATCTAATATGTAGGGGTAAGAAATAGTAACGCCCGATTGTGAGACTCCAAAAGTTGGAGGATACTCAGCATGCCAAACCGCATAGTGTTCAAGTGCTGAAAAACTTAGCGAAAAAATCACCACAGCAAGCAACGTGTATTTTAATGTTCGTCGAAGCAAACCATGTGACACTAACCAACTAATGCTTATAATCGCAATTAAGATAATTATCACAATTTTTATCCAAAAAATATTAAGAAATATCGTTGCAGAAAACAAACCCAGCACTGTCATTATTATCATAAACAAATTTTTACCGATCGCACAGTTGCTATCCTTTGCAGCCATTGTTTTCCCCTTCACCGTTTGACATTAGTGTTGGAAGCACTATTTAATACCCGTTTTGTATGTGTTTAGCGGTACTTATTTAATTCTACAGAAAAATTACAATTAAATGACGATTTATTGTGTTTTTGTTCATAAACTGTAAATGAGCTAAGGAACTGTGCATAATTAACTTGCGATCACATGCATGGGCAAAACATGTGATTGAACGTATAGTAGACTAGTTTAAATTTTATGTTGTACTATTGTGTTGGTATGACGTATAGTGTGGATTTTAGAGAAACAGCTCTGGCTTTCAAGCAAAAAGGTCACACCATAAAGCAAGTTTGTGAAACCTTTAACATAACAAGAGGAACCTATCAAAAC
>WREZ01000164.1 GCA_009779045.1 Candidatus Bathycorpusculum sp.
GATGTGGAGGAGGATCGTGTTGGTAGGGTGTCGTTTGAGGATGATGTAGAGTTTCAGGAGTGGGCGGAGGCTATGGATGAGGAGGACTTATTGTAAGCTATGAACAAAAATAGGGTATAAAAGTTAGTTTTGTTTATGTGGATTATTTTTTCGTTAATTTCCTTTGATGCTGATTGGGTAATACAAAAACTGCTTGTAGTAATGCGTCGTTAGATAATAGTAACTAAAGGTAAGTTGTCATGGGGTTCGCAAATTTTTTGTATATATAAATGTGTGTATCGTAGTGTTTTTATAATAATTGAGCTTACTTGTAGTTGGCTAATAAATGTCGATTGTTTATGTTTGTAGAAAATGTAAAAAGCATCACTCAAAAGCAGAGTATGTCCAAAATAGATTCTGCTTAGTGTGTGGTTCTTTTCTGTTACCTACGTTAGTTAAGGAAGAATCATATTTACCAGATAGTTTTGTGGATGTTAATGGAGTTGATGTTGTAGGTAAAGAGAAAGAGGCTTTGTTTAGAGCTGCGGAGCTTTTGCGTAAGAGAGTTAATCAAACAAAAGAGTATGAGGTGGTCTCTGAAAAAGAATCTTTGCCTCAAAAGTCGTCGGTGTTTGAAAGTTGGATTTGGAATTCTGAGTATGAGGAAGCTTTAAAGTTTGAAAAACATTTGCTTAAGCAGTATAAGGATAAAACTTTGGAGGAGGCTTTGCCGGGGAGGGTGGTTTCTAATGTGCAGGGGGAATGTTATGAGGTATCTGCGGTGTGTTGTTGTGACTTTAGAAATGTAACTTTTGAAGAAAGCCGACAAGTCATGATCTCAGATCTTAAAGTGCTCTCTGGTATAGGTCCTGTAAGTGAGCAAAAACTAAAAAAACAAGGCTATGCCACTGTGGAAGATTTGACGCGTCATTCTAGGTGTGGTAGGCAGGCTCAGGAGTATATGAGGCTTGTTGATGCTAGAGATGTTAGTTTAACTCAGAAGTGGTTAGGGCAGCGTCTTTCTAAGTCTCATCCGTTGTTGCATTATTTAGCTGGGTTTTGTCAAGACGATTTTGCTATTATTGATATTGAAACGTTGGGGTTATCTGAGAGGCCTATAATTTTATTGGGGGTAGCTAAGCCTGTTGAGGGTCATGTTTGTGTAACGCAATTTCTTTTAAGAGACATCTCAGATGAGCCGGGGGCTATATGGGCGTTAATTTCTCAAATAAACCCGAAATTGTCGCTTATTACGTATAATGGAAAAAGCTTTGATGTACCGTATATTAGGCAAAGGTTAGCTTATTATGGCTTAAAGGCTTGTATAGATAATCCTAATTTTGATGTTTTATATTTTACAAGACGCGCCTTAAAATCTAAACTGGCTAATTGTAAATTGGAAACTGTAGAAAAATATTTAGGGGTACAAAGAGGTATCAATGTACCGGGTGCTTTGGTTCCTCATTTTTATGATACTTATTTAAGAACAAAAAACGTTGGACCTCTGGTACCTATAGTTGAACATAACAGGCAAGATTTAGTAACTCTGGGCGTGTTATTTTCTAAACTCTATGAGGAATGGCAATTTGATAGATGAATTTCTTAAAAACATAAAACAGTCCCGCTCATACAAAAAACAAATTGTCCACATAGAAGAATTACCGGCCCATAACGCCAACTGGGGGGAACTAGAAAAACCGTTACCTATAAACCTACAAAACGTTTTACTAAACAGAGAAATAAAACTCTACTCACACCAAACACAAGCAATAAATGAAGCTAGAAAAGGCAAAAATATAGTTATAACCACACCGACAGCTTCAGGCAAAACATTAGCATTTAACATTCCAGTACTAGAAGCCCTAACAAACCACAAAAAAGCAACAGCCCTTTACATTTACCCAGCAAAAGCCTTATCAAATGATCAACTTAAAGTCTTAAAAGAACTAGAAAAAGAATGCAACATAAAAGTTAACGCTAACATTTACGACGGAGACACCCCGCAGCATCAAAGAAAAAACATACGAGAAAACTCGCGAATAATACTTACTAACCCTTACGGTTTACATCAATATCTGCCTTGGCATAATTTATGGCAAAATTTTCTTCCAAACCTTAAATTTATTGTAATAGATGAAGCTCATGTTTACCGAGGCGTATTTGGCTCAAATGTAGCTATGGTAATTAGACGATTACTTAGAATTTGTAATTATTATAATGCCAATCCTCAAATAATTCTTTCCTCGGCAACTATTGCTAATCCTGAGGAACACGCTAAAAAATTAACTGGAAAAGACTTTACCGTAATATCAAAAGATGGATCACCTCGAGGAAAAAAATCATTTGTTTTCTGGAACCCCCCTTTTACAGATACAATGAACACTACACGAAGGTCTACGCACCAAGAAACTAGAGATCTTATGACTCTTAACGTGCTACAAAATCTACAGACCCTCTGCTTTACAACATCAAGAAAAATGGCTGAATTAATCACACGGTGGACTAAAGATCAACTTACAACAAAAACTAAACCAACAGACATAGTTACAGCCTATCGTGCAGGTTACCGGCCTGAAGAACGTCGTGATATAGAAAATAGATTAAAAAACAAAAAGTTAATTGGGGTAGTTTCAACTAACGCGTTGGAATTAGGTATTGATATAGGTTCACTTGACTCAGTTATAATTTCGGGGTATCCGGGAACAGTAATTTCAACGTGGCAACAAGCAGGAAGAGCAGGCAGAAGTAACGCTGACTCTCTTGTAACATTAGTTGCTTTTCAAAATCCTCTGGATCAATATTTTATGAAGCACCCTATGGACTTTTTTGGAAGACCTCATGAGCAGGCAATTATTGATTTACATAACCGGTACATATGTTTAGGTCACATAATGTGTGCAGCTAGCGAGCTACCTATAAAGGAGGAGGGAGATAAACAATTTTTCCCTAAACGATTAACAGAAAGCATTCAAGCTTTAGAACAAGAAAAACTAGTTAAAAATACTCCACGAGGATGGGTCTACTCAGGAACCGCACGAACTACACAGGTGGTAAGCCTTGAAAACATTTCAAATAAAACCGTCCAAGTTTTCTGCAACGAGAAATTACTTGAAACTTTAACCTTAAATAAAGCTTACGAAGAAGCACATACGGGCGCAGTTTTACTACATCAAGGTGAAACATATCTTTGCGAAAACTTGGACCTTGATAAATTAACAGCTAACGTAAAAAAAACTAATGTTGACTATTATACAGAAGCACTAAAAGACGTAGACGTAACAATTGATAACGTGTATGAAGAAAACTATATGGGCACAAAGGTAGGGTTAGGCGAGTTATCAATTACAGAGGCATATCATACATATATTACTAAAACATCTGACTCGGTTCTCAAAAAAACTCCTCTTATGTTGCCGCCCTTGTCTTTTTCAACTATGGGTTTATGGTTTATTGTTCCAGATAAAATTAAAGAAGACATAGAAGCACAAAACCTTGATTTTGAGGGGGGTATTCATGCAATTGAACATGCTATGATAGCATTATCACCCATATTTGCAATGTGTGATCGCTGGGATATTGGGGGGTTATCAACAGCGTTACATTCAGATACAGGGAAATCAACAATTTTTATCTATGACGGATTTGAGGGCGGAATTGGCATAGCGGAAGTGTTGTATTCAAAACTAAAGTTGCTATGGGAAAAAACCTTGGAACTTATCGAGAACTGTGAATGCAAAGAAGGATGCCCCTCATGCATATACTCACCAAAATGCGGTAACGAAAATA
>WREZ01000165.1 GCA_009779045.1 Candidatus Bathycorpusculum sp.
GCAACAAAACAAAAACAACTACAAACCATAACCACATAAAACAACAACAACCATACCATCACCACCACAAAAAAAACTAACCCGCCAACGCAACATCAAAGACACACACGCAGCAACTCTTCAAAACAAGATCTACTACGCTCTTTCTTATAATCCCGCAACACCCCAATAATTTGATCTCTATCCCTCTCACCCAAAACACCAAAAATAAAACGAGACACAACACCATTTCCAACAAAAAGATACTGACACACAGACGTAACATTCGCAACTCTACGCCGAACACTAGCAGACTCAAAATCCACAATAAACGGCTTACCCACATCATCCATAAGCAAATGCCTAGGCGCCTTACTTAACTCCCCATGATCCAAACCAAACTCATCAAGCCGCCAACACTGCTCCAAAACATCCAACAAAACACTACGAAAAACCAATTCCCCCCTATTAGACCCCAACCACCCAACCAAAAAATCACCAGAAATAAACTGAGAAAGCAAAAAATTCTTAGTAACAGCCACAAACTTAGGACCCACATTTACACTATTAGCCCTTTGCAACATATCAGCCTCATGAAAAAAATCATCCCGACCACCATCAAGCCTACGCATTTTCAACGCCAACCGTCCACCCCCCTTAACATAGGCAACAACCACAATACCCACATACCCCTTACCTAACACAGGCACACCCGCAGCTGAACCAGCACCAGTAAACTCTACAGCCTCAACACCCAATTCTTTTAACTCCAAAATTCTACTTTGCACTTCCAACGGTTTAGCGTGTGGATAACAAAGAATTGACGCATAGGGCTCTTGAGATAGATTTTCAATGGGCAATTTTACAGACGGCTTCACTGTTTTTCCTCTTTTTAGCACACAGTAAAAAGGTTTAAACTATTAAATTTTAATAGTTGCTATACTTTTAAATGATTTTAATGCGGGTATGTTTGATGCCGCGGTTTAGACAAGTAACACAAATTCAAGAGTTAATGGGCAACAAAGAAGTAATTCGTAATGTTGGGATAATTGCCCATATTGATCATGGTAAAACGACTTTGGCTGATTGTCTTCTATCAGGGGCGGGCCTTCTTGCGC
The DNA here is from genome assembly GCA_009779045.1 of Candidatus Bathycorpusculum sp. GTDB lineage: Archaea > Thermoproteota > Bathyarchaeia > Bathyarchaeales > Bathycorpusculaceae > Bathycorpusculum > Bathycorpusculum terrae. Next base: position 1,098 of record WREZ01000165.1, read on the forward strand.
CGTCTATGGCGGGAACTGCGCGTGTGCTGGATTTTTTAGAGGAGGAACAGAAACGTAAAATCACCATAAAAACCGCTAACATTAGTTTGCCATATAAAACTCTTAAAGGTAACTATCTTGTTAATTTAGTTGATACACCGGGGCATGTTGATTTTACAGGTAAGGTTACGCGGGCACTTCGTGTAATTGATGGGGCAGTTGTTGTTGTAGATGCTGTTGAGGGGATTATGGCTCAGACAGAAATTGTTACGCGTCAAGCTCTTGGAGAACGTGTTTGTCCGGTACTTTTTATAAATAAAGTAGATCGGTTAATTACTGAATTACAGCTAGATGAGGAGCAGATTCAGAAAAAACTAGGTCAGCTTATCGACCGTTTTAATGACCTTATAGAATTTTATGGAGAAGCACCTTATAGGACACAGTGGAAAGTGGATCCTAAGAAGGGTAATGTCGCGTTTGGATCAGCATTACATGGTTGGGGTTTTACTGTTGATATTGCTAAGCAGAAAGCGGTAAAATTTCAAGATATAATTACTGCTTATCAACAATGTGAGGTTGAGAAACTTGGAAAAGTTATTCCTGTTCAGAGAGCAGTTTTTGAAATGGTAATAAATGCTCTGCCTAATCCCTGTGAGGCTCAAGGTTATCGTGTTAAAACTCTTCAGGATGTAAACATGAATTCACCCCTTAGAGAGGCGGTGGTGAAATGTCAAGATGATGGTCCTGTGGTTATGTACATAACTAATGTAGGGGTAACATCTAAGGGGGAGTGTGTTGCAGCGGGTAGGGTTTTTTCAGGAAAAATTTGTAAAGGAAATAAAGTGCACTTAGTTGACGCTTCAGTGGATGTTGAGGTAGGTAAGGTTTGTCTTGATATGGGTTTTTTTCAAGAAGAAGTCTCTGAGGTGTCGTCAGGTAATTTAGTTACAATTTATTTGCCTTTAAGAGTTAATGTGGGGGAAACCGTTGTTGATTTAACTCATAGAAATGTTTTATCTCCTTTTGAGAGTATAAGGTATGTTTTTGATCCTGTTATGACGGTGGCTGTTGAGCCTAAAGATCCAAGGCAACTTTCTGAGTTGTTTATGTCATTAGAAAAGATGGCATCTGAGGATCCGAATTTGCATGTTACAATTCATAAAGAGACGGGGGAGTATTTGTTAAGTGGTATGGGTGAGTTACATCTTGAGCTTGCGACTAATCAGTTGAAGCGTGATTTTGGTTTAGATGTAGATGTTTCTTTGCCAAGGGTAGTGTACATGGAAAGCATAACTGAAATAGGCGCTGTTATCAGTGTAAAAAGTTCTGTTGATAAGCAGAACAGTTTTAGTGTTCAAGTTGAACCGGGATTTGAAAATCAGATAAAGTCTTTTGAAGAAAAAGGCAATCTTTTGTATTCTGACGTAAACGGTAATAATACTCTTAGGGATTTTAGTGTAAAGCCAAATGGCGTTTCTGTCCCTGTTTTAAAATTGTTAATTAAAGGGTTTGAGTCTGCCTGTAGAGCGGGACCGCTCTGTGGGGAACCTATGCGATATGTGAATGCTAAACTATTTGATTTACAACAACTTTATTTGAGCCAAAATGATCCGTATGAAATTATACGTGGGGTGGGGAGAGCTGTTTTTGCGTCTTTTCTTACGGCTAATCCTGTCTTGCTTGAACCGGTATATGTTATAACAATTTCAGTTTCCGCAGAGTTTGCAGGGGAGTGTTCAAGAATTCTAACGACTCGACGGGGTAGAGTTAAAAGTTTCAAACAAATCGGGTTACTTACAATTATTGAGGGTTTTATACCAGTTGCTGAAACCTTTGACTTCTCAAAAGAACTACGGGGGGCAACTTCGGGAAGAGCGATTTGGCAGTTTATGTTTGATCACTGGGAAAAACTTTCTAAAAAACTGTCTGATCAAACTATAGCCACGTTACGTAAACGTAAGGGTTTAACTGAAGAGGTCCCTAAAGCAGACAATTTTACAGGAGAATCAAAATGAGACTGGAACTTGACATAACATTTGACTTAGACTTCTCACTTTGCTGCGGCCAAATATTTCGATTCAAAAAACAAAATGAATGGTGGTATGGCATATCAGAAGATAAAATCTTCAAAATACGCCAAATTAACAACAAGTATTTAGAGTTCGAAGGTGTAGAGGCATCGTTTGTTAAAACTTTTTTTGGGTTAAATAAAGATGAGGATGATTTAACAAAAATAACACAGGGTATCAACAAAGATGGTTACATATCGGCTGCTATAGAACAGTTTAAGGGTTTAAGGCTTATTCGTCAAAATCCGTGGGAATGTTTAATCAGTTTCATATGTGCTACTTACAAAAATATAGCTGCCATAGAACAAACGCTTCTTAAAATGTCTCAGAAATATGGAGAACAACAATATTTTGATGGACAAACGTTTTGGTTATTTCCATCTATTGAAAAATTAGCTACAGCAGAAGTACAGGGTTTAGAAGAGTGCAGTTTAGGTTATAGAGCAAAGTATGTGCAAGCTACGGCAAAACGAATTTATGATGAGAACATTGATTTAGAAAGTTTTAGGCAGTTATCGTATGTTGAGGCAAAGAAGCGTCTTTTAGA
>WREZ01000166.1 GCA_009779045.1 Candidatus Bathycorpusculum sp.
AATTATGTAAAAAATCATGAGAATAATTGTTTAACAAAAGAGCAGGTGCAAAAGCTCGTAAAACAGTTCCAAAACATGTAGCGTTAAGTGTTCGGTAGCTATTCTATAGCATAGGTTCTTAAGCTAGAACTTGTGTTCATTTTTCTAGAGAGATTTAAGTGAAGTTTGATGTAAAATATAAGCCGTCTTATGCTATGCTTGTTGCTCATTTAGATCAAGGGGAAACAATTACTGCTGAGTCTGGCGCCATGACTTACATGGATCCAACTATTGAAATTCACACTCGTAAACGTGAGAAGAGTCTGCTTGGTAGTTTAGGCTTAAAACTTATTGGTGGGCAATCTTTTTGGGTTAATGATTACACTGCTGCCAAAGGGCCTGGTGAAGCTGCATTTGTAGCTGCACCTGTTGGAGACATTGAACGTCTTGATGTTGCACCCGGTAAAGGTTATATTATCCAAAAATCTGCCTACATAGCTTCTACCCCCGACATTGATCTAGACGTTAAATGGGAAGGCTTTACCAAGGGCTTATTTGGTCAGGGATTATTTATGCTAAAAGCAACAGGAAATGGACCCCTGTTCATAAACACGTTTGGCGCTATTGATGTTCATACATTACAAGCGGGACAAACATTAATTGTTGACAATTTTCATCTTGTAGGTTTTAGTGATACATGTAATTATAAAGTTACTCGGCTTGGAGGCTTAAAAGAAACCTTGCTTAGCGGTGAAGGACTTGTAACTCAAATAACCGGCCCAGGCGATGTGTACATTCAAACAAAGAATTTGCAAGAATTCATAGAATGGCTCTGGACACTACTAGGACCAAAAGTAGCCGCCACACGCTCACGTTAAAACATTAACTTCTTTTTTCTTTGTTTGTTGAATCTTGTTTGTTATGTTTTATATGTAACTGTATGTATAAAATGCAAGAAGCGATTATTAATGTCTGATACTGGTGTAACTGTAAAGAAAAATATAGACTTTAGCGAATGGTATGTTGAAGTTGTTCTAAAAGCAGAACTCGCTGATTATGCCCCTGTTAAAGGTTGTATGATCATCCGTCCTGACGCGTATGCAGTTTGGGAAAAAATTCAAGAAGTAGTCAACCAAAAAATCAAAGCAACTGGCCACCGAAACACCTATTTTCCCATGTTTATACCTGAAGCTTTTCTAAAACGTGAGGCTGAACATTTTGAAGGATTCACTCCCGAAGTAGCATGGATAACTCAAGGCGGTAATACTCCTCTTGAAGAAAAACTTGCCGTACGTCCCACCAGTGAAACCATTATGTATTCTATGTATGCAAAATGGATACGTAGCTGGCGAGACCTGCCTCTTAAAATTAACCAATGGTGCAATATTGTACGTTGGGAAACTAAGGCAACTAAACTGTTTTTGCGCACACGAGAATTTCTCTGGCAAGAAGGCCACACAGCACACCAAACCGCTGAAGAATGTGAAGCCGAAGTCATATGGGCCCTTAACATGTACAAAGACGTTATAGAAAATATTCTATCTATTCCTGTACTGATTGGTACTAAAAGTGAAAGTGAAAAATTTGCAGGCGCTATATACACAACTGCCTTAGAGTCTATCATGCCTGACGGTAAAGCCCTGCAAATGGGCACAAGCCACAACCTTGGACAACACTTCGCCAAAGTTTTTGACGTAAAATACATAGGCGAAGATAAAGCGGATCATTATGTTTGGCAATCCAGCTGGGGCATTACCACCCGACTTATCGGTGCTATGATTATGATCCACGGTGACGACAAAGGATTAATCATGCCACCCAAAGTTGCTCCAACACAAATAGTAATTGTTCCCATCCCCTTCAAAGGGCAAGATGCAGACGCAATTGCCGCTAAAACCCATGAAATAGCTGAAATTCTTAAAACCAAAGGTTTAAGCGTCATTTTAGATGACCGTCAAGAATACACTCCCGGATGGAAATTCAACCAATGGGAACTCAAAGGCGTACCCGTACGCATTGAGCTTGGTCCCCGCGACCTCAAAAACGAACAAGTAGTCATGGTCAGACGAGACACAGGACAAAAAACCTTCGTTAAAGAAACAGACATACCTGCAACTGTTGAACAACTGCTCCAAGACATACAAGACAACCTGCTCACAAAAGCCAGAACTCTTTTACAAGAAAAAATTACTAATGTAACAAGTTATGATGAATTCAAGCAAATTGTTGAAGGTAAAGGCGGATTCATCAAAGCATCATGGTGTGGCAGTCCTGAATGTGAAGCAAAAATCAAAGAAGAAACAGGCGCAACCATTCGAATTATACCCTTTGAAAAAGAAACCCCTACAACAGGTTGCATTTACTGCGGAGCCAAAGGAAAAGACATAGCATACTTTGCCCGATCATACTAACCTCCTTCTTTTTGTTAATTTAACTTTTTATACGATAAAATACAAGTTGCTTCAGATAGAAAACTTTTTGATTATGTAATGTGATGGCGGGCTCGACGGGAATTGAACCCGCGACCTAAGGATTAAGAGTCCTCCGCTCTAGCCTGACTGAGCCACGAGCCCACTTGTTGCAGTTCAAAAATGTTTCATTGAATAATATAGAGCTTACGGTTTTTATTTTTAACATCCCCTTTTGCTTCTCGTGGGTCCTTCATTCTGGGTCTTAAGTTTTGGTGTATAGCTGAGTAAGTTTTTATTTATCAACCCTGATCAATAGTGTGAGGTAGTGTTCTTGAGTGACTTTATAATGGTATATGTCACAGTAGCTAGTAAGGTTGAGGCAGAGAAAATTGTGCATGTATTGTTAGAGGAGCGTTTAATTGTATGTGTTAACATTCTTGGGCCGGTGTCTTCGCATTTTCATTGGGAAGGCCAAATTACTTCCACTGAAGAGTATCTGATGATTATTAAAACAGAGGCACGTTTATTTGCACGTTTAGAAAAACGTATTAGGGATTTGCATAGCTATACAGTACCTGAAGTTATTGTGGTACCTATTATTGAGGGGTCTAAAGATTATTTTAATTGGATGACCAATATACTCAACTGTTAACGTGTATATTTATGTTAGAACTGTAATGTATACCTTATATGTTGGGTTTACCTGAATGGGATGTTTTAGTAACTAATAGGTACATTATGTCAAAACAAGTTTTTCTATTTACAAATATTTCTTTTATCTGTTGTTAAATGGTTTTGAGTAAACAGTTGTAAGGTGTTAAAAATGGTGATGCTCCTTGAAAGGTGTTGTCTTTATTGGGAAAGTTTTAATGTTCCTTCTGTTTGTTAAGTTGCGGCGATGGATCTTAGGCGGTGGGTCAGGGGTCCATTATTTCCGTAAATCCTCTATATGACGGGCTGACATCTGCGGCTGAGGCGTCAAAGGCCGTTTGAGTTTCCCTTTCCGAAACGTTGATTATCCGTCCTTTGGGGCTGGCGGTCAATGGGTAGCTTCCGTAGGGGAGCTATTTCATTGTTTACCAGGCGAACCCGGCTAGGCTCGGGAGAGAGCAACCTAAGTTTGGACGTTACGCGCTCAAGGGGTTACGGGTATGAGTGTAGGACCTGAAGTCTCAACCGGAGTCTAGGCGACAAACCGCAGTGATTCATCGCTACTTCTTATTTCTTAACCATTTAGTTAACCCTCTTTTAAACTGCCCCTTAAAGATTTTTAGCAATGTTTTGTCGTTTACCC
>WREZ01000167.1 GCA_009779045.1 Candidatus Bathycorpusculum sp.
GGCTCTACACCCATTAGTGTGGGTAGTTTCTTAGGAAGGAATAATGAAGCATAAAAAGTACAATAGTCTAATTATGTGTAATCGAACAAAACATAGAGGAGTGGCTCGATTTACATACAAAAGCACTAATAAAACGGTTATTAAAAATCGACAAAATCGTCATAGAAGACCTCTATTTTGAAACAGAACACCAAAATGAAGAAATCCTAATCATCCGTGCACGTCCAACAAACCGTGAAAACAAAAAATGCCCCCATTGCGGAAAACAAAGACAAGGCTACGACTCAACAAATAAAACCCGACGCTGGAGAACCCTAAACTTTGGCAGCAAAAAAACATACATAGAAGCAAACTCTCCAAGAATAAACTGCCCCAAACACGGCATAACAGTAGCAAAAGTTCCCTGGGCAAGACACAACTCTGACTACACCTACGAATTTGAAGAGGCAGTCACATGGCTCACACTCCACGCGACAATGAAGGATGTATCAGAATATTTTCAGATAAAATGGTCCACTGTAGGATCCATCGCACAACGTGTTTGTGAATCATTTGAGAAGGAGCAGCCTAATCGTTTTGATAACCTTGAAGAGATAGGTATTGATGAAACCTCCTACAAAAAAGGACACAAATACATGACAACAATCATTAATCACAAAAATGGTCATTTGATTTGGGCTAAAAAAGGTCATGGAAAAGAGATATTGACTAGTTTTTTTGAGGAATTAACTGTGGAGCAACGTGCAAAAATCAGGTATGTTACAGCAGATGGGGCGCGTTGGATAACGGATTGTGTTAGGGATTTTTGTCCTAATGCGCAGCGTTGTGTTGACCCGTTTCATGTTGTTGGTTGGGCGACTGGTTGTCTTGATGAGGTGAGGCGCGGTGTTGTTAGAGCAGTTAGGAAGGATGTTGTAGAAGGAAAGAAGGATATTGTTAAAAAAAAGGTGTAGGTGTGGTTGTTGGTAAGTATGTTTTGTTAAAGAATCCTGAGAATTTGACTAAAAATCAGTTGGTGACTATGGAGTTGTTGGTGAAGTCTGATAGGCGGTTGTATCGTGCTTATTTGTTGAAGGAGGGGTTGCGACTTGTTTTTAAGTATTCGTATGATGTGGCGGTGAGGGAGTTGGATGTGTGGCTTGGGTGGGCGCAGCGTTGTAGAATTAAAGAGTTCGTTTTGTTGCGTGAGAAGGTTAAGCGTCATAGGGAGGCTATTTTGGCGTCTATTAGGTATGGGTTGACGAATGCTCGTATTGAGGCGGTTAATAATAAGATTCAGGTGACAATTCGTATGGGTTATGGGTATCGTAATGTTGATAATTTGATTGCTTTAGTGAAGTTGAAATGTGGTGGCGCCATTGTTGTACCGCCTGGGAAAAGCACCCACACTAAAGGGAGATGACTCAGTTTTTTTAACCATTTTTTTCACCTCCTTGAAGGGAAAATTGTTAATTTTTAGACTACGATGTTAGTTTGATTAATCAAACATTTTATTTAAACCTACACTCAACCTAAGTTAACCATAAGTTGAACAAAAAAAATAGCAACAATTCACATAACAGCAAAAAACAAATCAACCAAAAATTAACTCAAATTAAGCAAAAGTTTATAATCATAAACTAATCCACCCAATACACAAACAACAGGACCAAAAACGTGCTACAACAACAACAAATTCACACAATCACAAAAAAAGAAAACACAAACCACTTTACCTACCCACAATACCAAGACAACTGCATCTCAAACATACCAGACATGATAAAAGAAATCTTTGAAATAAAAAACAACACACCAAAAAACCTCTACAAACACACAACACAAAAAAACAGCCTCAAACAAAACAAAAAAGTCATACTTATGATAATAGACGGTTTAGGATACAACCAATTTTTAAAACAACAAAAAAGAGACAAATTCTTAACAAACCTAACCAACAAAGGTATAGTTCAATCCCTAACAAGCGTTTTTCCCTCACAAACAACAAACGCACTAACAACACTAAACACCGGCCTAACCCCACAAGAACACGGCCTTTTTGAATATTTCATATACTTAAAAAACATAGGAATAATAAACTCCTTAAAATTTGAACCCATAAACCAAAAAACAAAAAAAACACTCACTGAAGAAAGAGTTAACCCAAACAATCTCCTACTAAAAGGAAAAACAATCCATGACACCCTAAGAGAAAACGAAGTTAAAACCTTTACACACACAAACTTTACCAACGCATGCTGCACTTGCTCAAAAATACTTTTCCAAGGAAGCACTATAACACCGTCACTAAAAATATCAGACCAAATTGCAGGACTGCGAAAAAATTTAGAAGAAAACAAAGACCAAACTGCATACTTTTTTGTACACATACACAGTCCCGACGCTATAGCCCACAAATACGGCCCAAACAGCCCCCAATACTACGCCGAATTATCAAATATAACATATCTACTAAACAAAGAATTAATACAAAAATTAGACCTAAAAACAGCCAAAGACACCCTGCTCCTACTAACTGCCGACCACGGCGGCATCGATGTAGACACAGATAAAACAGTTTATCTCCCAAAAACAGCCCTACCCATGCAAACCGACATAAATCAAGAACCAATCCCACCTACAGGAAGCTACAGAGAGATTTTTCTACACATAGAAGAGAAAAAACTTGCTGAAACAAAACAATGGCTACACAAAAAAATAGGCGACAAAGCCCAAATAATTGAAACACAAGAAGCAACAGAAAAAGGTCTATTTGGCATAAATAAAATTAGCGAGGGTTTTTTTGAAAGAACAGGAAACCTCCTAATTTTACCCTATGACAACGAAACAATATGGTTTAAAGACCCAAAAGAAAGTGAAATTAACTATTTAGGACAACATGGCGGATTAAGCAGACAAGAAATGCTTGTACCATTTGCAGTTGCCAACCTCAGAAATTTAAAAGAAACAACAAAATAAAAATAACTGCACAGGTGAGAAAAATGAACAACAAAATAATCACGTTACCAGATGAACGCAAACTTGGATATACCATAATTGGCAAAGGCAATCCAGTTATGTATTTTCACGGCACCACCAGCAGCCGCCTAGAAATTCACCTTTTAAAAAACCTCACCACAAAAGAAAAACTACAACTCATAGCAATCGACCGCCCAGGATACGGATTATCCACATACAAACCCCGAAAAAACATACAAGACCTAAACAACGACATAAACATTCTAGCCAACCATCTATGCATAGAACAAATCAACGTTTTAGGCTGATCAGGAGGCAACATATTCACACTTGCTTACATAACCTGCTACCCTCAACGCGTAACCAACAGCATAATTGCAGAAACACCAAATCTACCCTTTGACACTTCAACAGCACACAACAACATACCACTTGCCAAATATGTAATGAAACTCCCATTTTTAGGCACAATAACCATACGTAACATGCGACAACAAATACTCAAAACAAACACCCCAAAGACTTTCCTACACTCCAACCAAAGCAAACAAACCCTTCACACATGCTCAAAACACGACTTAACATTTTTCTCCAACCCCACATGGACAAACTTAATGCACCAATCAATAAGAGAAGCCTTTCACCAAAACAACAGCACAAATACTA
>WREZ01000168.1 GCA_009779045.1 Candidatus Bathycorpusculum sp.
AAACAAAAACAAAAAACCCACCCGTCCACACCAAATCCACACCAACACTCACAAAAAACAACATTAAACCACACCTTTCATGTGACAAATACCAGCGCACCTAACAAAAAGCCATTTTAGCACTATATAAACAGAAATGTAGTATGAACCAGAGTTTGTTAAAGAACACAAAGACAGACTTATTAGGCACGATTGAATTGCTCGGCAGTAAAATGTGATCAAAATGATAATGTACGTTTCACTGGTACTGTGCGTCTCGCTCACGGTCTCGATGTGGCAAAACAAGGCGTGGACCGAGCTATATTTACGGATGCACGCAAAAACAGCACACAACACAAGATAAAAAAATAGCAAAAAAAGAAGAAGAATTATTGTAAAAAGAATTATTCACCCTTCTTTAACACGTTATTATACACAATTACTCTTACACAGTGTTGAGTAAAACAGTAGTGTATAGAGTGTTATATTATGCCAGGAGCAGTTTTTAGGATCGTTAGGGCATTTGCTAAAGCTAACGCTTTAGTGAAGCCGATGCAAAAAGTATCGAAGAACGCGGGTTATGGCACGGATACGGTATAGTCAAACGTATGGTGCAGAGGGGTGTTATCATAGAAACTGTTAAGGGCAGATTTTACATGGATAGGCATATTATGATACAGTGATGCGGCGAAGAAGGATAATGTTACCTATTGTATGTGGTGGAGCAGCCGTCTGTGTAATAATTATAGGAACTACTTGGAAATAACTTTTACAGACAAATGTCTGTGATGGCAATATAGGCAAACATTATCCATGCTTCAACCATTTCACATTACTTGAAGTGTAAAGTTTATTCTCGGGCACTCCCATACTCATTCTTTTTTACCTATAACCTTCACGTAAACTTTTTTGAAACACTCTCACAAAAAAAGTTAGGTGTAAATATTTTTGTAAGTTGGTGTATTCCATGTTATGATTGCAAGTTATTTCTGCAGAGTTCTAAAAGAGGGTTGTTTGTCAATTGTATGAGGAAGTTAGGGTATGTTAAATGTTGAAGAGGTAAGGGTGTGGAAGTTAAGAGTTATAAGGTATATTATTAGTCTCTGTATGTTGTAGCCGTTTAAGCGGTTATTTGTGAAATATACATGTCTATAGCTATTGGTATGGTGGCTTTGGGCTTGTTTGGTTTCATATATTAGGTGATGTTATTAGTGAGTACGTGAAATATATGGTGAAGAAGTATGAGTAATAATAGTAAGAGTATGCAAAAGCGAGTTAGTCAGGTCATTGCGGATTATAATTCTGAGGATGTTCACATAGGTGTTTTAGGTAGTCATTCTGCGCTTGAAATAGCTGCTGGTGCTAAGCAGGAAGGTTTCAAAACGGTTGTTGTCTGTCAAAATGGGCGTGAGAAAACGTATGCTAGGTATTATCGCAGTGTATTTGATGAGTTCATATTTCTTGACAACTTTAAAGATATCACTCAAGCTGAAACTGTTAAAAAGTTAGTTGATCTTAACACGGTTTTTGTGCCTAATCGTTCTTTTAGTGTTTATGCGGGTTATGAGGCAATTGAGCAAAAATTTGCTGTTCCTTTAATGGGTAATCGTTATTTGTTAAAAACTGAGGAACGTACAGCGCCTAGAAATCAGCTGTGGTTACTAAAAGAGGCGGGTATAGAGTTGCCTCGCAGTATTAAATCGCCTCAAGATATAGACTGTCCGGCGATAATTAAAGTTCCTGAAAAAGACCGCGCTATTGAACGAGCGTTCTTTTACGCATCAAGTTATGCAGAGTATTTGCGGGAGGCAGAAAAAAGATTAAACGCGGGTATAATTACTCAGGAGGCGCTTGATCAGGCAGTTATTGAGGAGTATGTGATTGGCGCAAAATTTAACGCTAATTATTTCTATTCACCATTAAATGATGAAATTGACCTTTTAGGGTTTGATAGACGCGTTCAAACAGATTTAGATGGCGTTTTAGATATGCCTGCTCAAGAACAACTTGAGCTAAAAATTCCTACGCAAAACATTGAAATTGGCCATCAGGGCGTAACTATGCGTGAGAGTCAATTAGAAAAAATTTTTGAAGCAGCAGAAAAATTTGTCTCCATTTGCTATAAAGAGTATCCACCGGGAATGATTGGTTTATTTGCATTACAGGGTGCAGTTACTAAAGATTTAAAATTCCGCGTGTTTGACGTAAGCCCCCGCGTACCCGGTTGCCCCTGTGTTGAACCTACGTCACCTTATATGAAGTATAAGTATGGTATAGAAGTAGGTCCAGGTAAACGTGTTGCTATGGAAATTAAACGCGCTCTACGCAAAAACCGATTATCTGAAGTGGTTACATAATGACTATAGAAACACAGGATATTGAAAAAATACTTGACAAATATGATCAAAATAACATTGCAGTATGCACTTTAGGCTCTCACTCATCTCTTAACATTTTTAAAGGAGCAAAAGAAGAAGGCCTAAAAACAATTTGTATATGTAAAGAAAAAGACGCTATAATGTATCAGAAATATCCTGTCGTTGATGAGCTTATAATTGTTAAAGATTTTACAGAACTCTTAAATGAAACTCTTCAAGAACACCTCCGCAAACTTAACGCAATACTAATCCCACACGGCTCCTTTACAGCATATTTAAGCACAGAAGAACTTACAAACAACCTTAAAGTACCCATGATGGGAAACCGCAAACTATTACACTGGGAAGCTAACCGCAAAAGCCAAGAAGAATGGCTACGCCAAGCAGGCTTAAAACTACCCGCCACATTTAAGTCACCAGACGACATAGACCGCTTAGTCATTGCAAAAATGCAAGGCGCCAAAGGCGGCAGAGGCTACTTTTTAGCTAACACACCTAAAGGCTTCCATAAAAGAGCAGACGAAATGCTAAAACGAGGACTAATAACTAAACAAGACATAGAAACAGTACACCTACAAGAATACATACTAGGAGTAAACGTTTACCCAAGCTATTTTAGCAGCACCCTAAACAACGACGTCGAATTACTAGCCATGGACCGCCGATACGAAACCGCAGTTGACTCCATAGGAAAAATCCCCGCCACAGAACAACTCGAAATCAACATAACACCCACATACACAGTAGTCGGAAACTTTCCAATAGTACTACGAGAATCATTACTACCTGACATCATGCGCATGGGAGAAGCAGTCCACAAAAAAGCCACCGAAAAAGCACCCCCAGGCATCATAGGACCATTCTGCCTTGAAACCGTAATCACAGACGACCTAAAAATATACACCTTCGAAATCTCAGCACGCATAGTAGCAGGAACAAACGTTGGCATAGGCACATCACCATACGCCTACCTACGCTACGGCGAAAACATGTACATGGGCAAACGCATAGCCCTAGAAATAAAAAATGCAACAAAACAAAAACAACTACAAACCATAACCACATAAAACAACAACAACCATACCATCACCACCACAAAAAAAACTAACCCGCCAACGCAACATCAAAGACACACACGCAGCAACTCTTCA
>WREZ01000169.1 GCA_009779045.1 Candidatus Bathycorpusculum sp.
AACAGTGTTTGATTTTTTACTCGTTATGATGTTGTAAAAGAAGTGTTAAATCGCACTATGTGTATTAAACGCTTTGAATTATGGTGCCTGTCACATAGTTATGTATTTCGGGAATGCAGGTTAGTATAGGGAACGCAAAAATAATGACACCCCTTTTCGTATAAAAAACTAAAACACATGCACCACAAAAAAGAAAATAAACACCAAAACTAAAAATCAACTAAAAATAGAAAAATTGTTGTTGACTTGCTACACTATGTAGCAAGCACGAATCTGAGTATTACCCTTAGTATCCACATAAACTCTGTAAGAACCAACAGAATAGGTAGCTGCTGCGTTGTTGTCGATGCTTATAGTTTGTGTCAAAACATTTGTTGAGCCATCAGAGTATAGTTCTGTAACAGTAATTGCAAGGTTATTCTTGTTTCCATTAAGTTTCTCCACAGAAGCCTCTGGAGTTGCACTAACAAATACTGGTTTAATTACTGTATAGGTATCAATAGAAGTCATTGTATCTACACGGTAGGTGTTAAACGTCACACTATCAGCGGTAACATCTACAACAGTAAACTGTGGAACCTTGACTTGGATACCAATATTTGTGTACCATGGCTTACCAGTAAAAGTAATTGGGTTCGTACCTTCATAATACATGCCATCAATACTATTTACCCAAACAGGATTACCAGGAGCATTTTCAGGAAAGTCATAATATTTTAAGCCACTAGCTGTGCTTAGTGTGAAGTATAGGGTTCCTTGGGGGTTTGTAACACTGTTTTCAGAGTAGTTAATGCCGTCAACTTTTTCACTGTTTTTGATAAACCAGCTTCTAGAGTACACATGATCATGACCAGCTAGCACAAAGTCCACACTGTATTTATCCATTAAACCCATAAATGCAGGTGTCCAAACAAGCACATCACCATCAGTTTGATGAGAAGCAGGTGATGCAGGAGACTTGTGAGTCTGAACAAAAAACCATTGCGCATCTGGATTAGCCTCAGTAGCCGCCTTCAAGGTAGCATCCATTGTTGGAATATAGAGATCTAAAGCAGTAGCACTGTCTGGATATGGTGCAGTATTAAGAACAACAAAGAGTGCATTGTTATAAGTATACCAATAATTACCAAAATAGTTGTTCTCGTTAGGAGTTTGGTTTGGTACGTTAAAGTGATAACCAAAGTTTGCAGCTGTACCTTCATGGTTACCCACTGCGGGTGCAACTGGTAAACTACTCATATATGAAGGCGCAAAATAGTTGGCATATTGATCCTCATCGGTAGCTGTATCTACTTGGTCACCAGTACCTGCCATGAAACTTGCACCTGGAAACTGTGTACGTATAATGTCCAAAGTATTTTTCCATCCATTAGCAGTAGTTGTAATCGTGTTAAGACTGTTTCCATCTTGGTTACCAGTTGTTAGTTGTGGGTCGCCTACTGCGATAAATTGGAAATTACTTTCAGATCCAGTCTTAAAACGATATTCCACACTAAATGCTATGTCATCATTGGATACCTTATACTTGTATTGAGTGTTATAGTCAAGACCTGTAACACTTACTTTGTGCCACATCTTGTCTACAGATGCAACACCAATAGAACCATAAACAGTTATCCAAGAGGATGAAAATTCTTTGGCATATTGAACTACAGATAATTGTTGGTCGGCAGTGTTCGCACTGTACCAGTTAAAATTGATATCGCGTTCAGTTGAGCCAGGCTGCAAAGTAAGAGCCTCAGCACCAAAGTCTGTGGCAACAGCATTGGGTAATGCAACTGCTATCATGCTAAAAAGAACGCATAAAGTCAGAGCAAAAGATAATATTTTTTTAGTATTTTTTGTTTGTAAATTCATTTCATTTTTACCTACATAATTTTTAAGAAAGCAAACGCTTTCTAAAAGTAAAAATCTAAAAAGTTAGATATAAAAAACATGTTAATAGATTCAATAGCAATATAACAGCTATATCATTCTATAAAAACTATATAGACAAGAAATAGTGCTCAATTCACCAACCCATAAACTAACCCAAAATAGCTATGTAATTCGTAAAACTAAATAAAAGCAAAGAACACATTAACAAAGCAGAACTTTTGAGGGTTAGACGATGGCAATGAGCAGTAAAAAGGAACAGAAACACACCATAAAAGATACAACACAAGTTGACGAAAACATGCTATTTACGTGTATCCGAAATCATAGAAAACCGCAAATACCACGCCATCATGCATGCCAATCAAGAAACAACTTTAATGTTTTGGGAAGTCGGACAACACATTAACTCGATTGTGCTTGAAAATAAAAGAGCCGCTTATGGTAAAAAGATTTTGACGGAGCTGGCGACAAAATTAGTGACAAAATATGGCAACAGTTTTTCCGAGCGTAATTTATATCGAATGACCTTGTTTGCGGAGCGTTTTCCCAATACGGTAATTTTGACGGAGCTGGCGACAAAATTGAGCTGGTCACACATAACAGAGCTACTACCACTAAAAACTGACGAGGCACGTATGTATTACGCACAAGATGTGGTGGCAAGAAATTATGGCACAAAAGAATTACGTCGCCAGATTTCGCGTAAAGCTTTTGAACGTCGAGAAATAGCAAACATTGAATTATCTAAAGATTCTGCTGTGCCATTTAACGTTTTCAAGGATCCGTATTTGCTTGATTTGTTTGGGTTAAAAGAAAATTTTATTGAGGCGGATTTGGAGAAAGCAATACTTGTGGAACTTGAGGCGTTTTTGCTAGAGTTTGGTCACGGATTTACTTTTGTTGAGCGCCAAAAACGCATGATTATTGATGATGAAGATATTGTTTTGGATCTGCTATTCTACCACAGAATACTAAAAAGACTTGTAGCTGTGGAGTTAAAGTTGGACGTGTTTAAAGCCGCTTACAAGGGACAAATGGAGCTGTATTTGAAATTGTTAGACCGGTATGAGCGTAAAGAGGGAGAAGAAACCCCTATAGGAATTATCCTATGCGCGTCTGCAAGTCGGGAAAAAGTCGAGCTGCTCGAAATGGATAAAGCCGGTATAGCGGTTGCAGAATACTGGACTCATCTGCCGCCAAAAGCCGAGTTTGAAACAAAAATCAAAACAATCCTAATAGAAGCAAAAGAACGTCTAGAACGCCGAAGAACATTTCCACAAAAAGAAACACCAAAATAACTGGAATACTTTTACGAATCAAAAGACGATAACACAGAAGACCAAACATAGCTAAAAAGTGTCAGTATCATAAAAGAAAACAAAAAATGGAACATTTGGTGTTGTCGCCAATAAGTGCATGTTCAACACTGAAAAGTATCGGTGATACCTGCGGTATGATACATCCTAAATTCCCGAAATAGTTATACATATGTTTGTGTTACTCTTTGTAAATGCGGTAGATTTGAAAAATACCTCTAAATCTGTCTGATTGGCAAATAGTGTCAT
>WREZ01000170.1 GCA_009779045.1 Candidatus Bathycorpusculum sp.
GTGTATGATATGAGTGATAAGCCTAAGTCTGTTACAGATATTTCACATCGTAAAACTTTGATAATTGTTTCTTTGATTCTTGTTATTGTGTTACTGGTTTCTTCTTTGTGCGTTTACATGCTCGTGGTGGACAATAATAATGAGTCTATTCACGTTAAAAATGAGGTGGAGCTTAAGAAGGCCGTTGATAATGTAAAAAATGGAGTACCTGTCTGCATTATTTTGGATAGAGATATTTCTCTTACAGATACGCTTACTATTTCTAAAAATAAAAATATCACGCTGACAAGTAATGGGAATAAAGAATTTTTCAAGTTATTTGGGACATCTTATGCGAGCACTATTTTTGTTGATGTTGGGGGCGTGTTACGACTTGACGGCATCATTGTTACTCATACAGATGGCACCTATGGAAGTGGCGTAGTGGTTAGTGTTGGTGGCATTTTTATCATGTTGGATGGCGAAATTTCTAAAAATATCTCTGAAAATTTTAATATCAATGGTGGTGGCGTATGTAATGCGGGTACTTTTGAATTATACGGTGGCAAAATTTCTGATAATGTAACGCCCAATAATGGTGGTGGCGTAGTCAACAGTGTTGATGCTGTGTTTAAAATGTTTGGTGGCGTAATCTCTAACAATACCTCTCTACAAATGGCTGGTGGCGGAGTGGATAACAGCGGTACATTTGAGATGTCAGGTGGCATAATTTCGGGTAATACTGCAGAGTCTATTTACTCGGGACAAGGTGGAGGCGTATACCACAGTTGGGGTACATTTGAGATGTCGGGCGGTGAAATTTCTGGCAATACAGCTCGTGAAGGCGGTGGCGTGTACTACCGCAGAGACACGTTTAATTGGACAGGGGGCACAATTTCTGGCAACACCGCAGATGATATATCAAAAAATTTAGCATGGTAAACCAAGATTATTGATGTGTACGGCTACCATCTAGATTTAGTTTTGAGATTCCCAATTCGTTTTTAACTTCATCTAACTGTGCACTGTTAAATATTGGTCCGTCTTTGCAGACTCGATATTTGCCTATAACACAGCTGCCACATAGGCCTATGCCACATCGCATTAAACGCTCTAAGCTAGCTTGTAGGGGTTGTTTGTATGTTTGGGTTATTTCAAAGATTTTTTTAACCATAATTTCTGGACCACAAGTATATATAACGTCAAATTTTTCTTGCTCTAAAAGGTCTATTAATGGATCTGTAACTAAGCCTTGTTGACCATAGGTTCCATCATTAGTTGTAGGAATTAATTTTCCGTTTTTTTGACAGACCCTGTTTAATTGATCTATAAATAACAGTTCACTTTTGGTTCTGGCGCCAACTATGAAGGTTAATTTTTTGAGTTTAATGTTTGACTGCAACTGTAAGGCTTTTGATAAAAATAGCAAGGGAGCGGTCCCTGTTCCGCCACCAATTAACAGCACGTTTTCATGGGTTTGTGTAAAACTGTTCCCAAATGGACCACGTATACCAACAGTTGCTCCCCTTTCCATGGTGTGTAAGTGTTGTGTTGCTTTGCCTACGGCTTTTACAGCTACACTAACTTTTCCATTTTTTGTTACGTCAAGAATGCTTAGAGGTATTTCATCTATACCAGGTATCCAAAGCATTAAAAATTGGCCAGGCTTAGCATTTATACATTGCTTATCTATGAACGTAAAAGTTTTAACTGTAGGGCTCTCTGTTGTTACATCTACTATTTTGCTAGTTCGCAAAGTATTAGCTGCGATGAGATAATCCGACAATTTCCTCTAAACTCCTAAATTGTTTCTTTTCTAAATAATTTTTTATACCTTGATTTATAGTTTGAAAAACTTCTGGGCCTTCAAAAGCTATAGCCGTACCAATTTGCACAGCGCTAGCACCTGCTAAAAAGAACTCTACAGCATCTTGCCAATTACTAATTCCTCCACACCCAATTATGGGTGTATCTACAATTTTTTCTCGAATATCATACACGCATCGTAGCGCAACATTTTTCATAGCAGACCCCGACAACCCACCTCTTATATTACTTAAAATAGGCTTTGCCGTTTCAACATCAATAGCTATAGCTCTAAGAGTGTTAACAGCCGTTAAAGCATCTGCCCCAGCAGCTACAGCAGCACTTGCCAAAAGCACCACATCTGTAACATTTGGAGAAAGCTTTACAAACACAGGAACTCTCACCGCCTCCTTTACTGCACTAACAACTTTGAACAAAACATCAGGGTTTTGTCCAATCTCTGAACCCGTCTGCTTAACATGCGGACAAGAAACATTCAACTCCAAAGCATCAGCCCCCGCCTCAACTACTTTTTTTGCCACTACCACATAATCCTCTGATGAATAACCAAAAATACTAACAATCAAAGGCTGGCAAAACAACGATTTTACATGCTTAATTTCTTCAACATACACATCTACACCCGGATTTGGCAACCCCATAGCATTAATCAACCCACATTTAGATTGAACCACTGTAGGATTAACATAGCCCTCTCTAGCTTGCAGACCAACAGATTTTGTCACCACAGCTCCTGCACCCCCCTCAATAACTCTTTGCATAGACTCAGCAGAATAACCTAAAACCCCCGACGCCAACATACCCGGGTAATCAAGAGATAAACCCGCTAACTGCACACTAAGGCTACCTTCCAAACAAACTACCTCGTAACATCAACAATAACCTCACCACTTAATAAAAAATTAGTTATAAATTACACAAACAACACCAAAACTCAGCCACAACACCTTCCCAGCAACACAGCTTCCTTAATTCTACATTCCTACAGCACCACAATAAGTAACGACAATAAATCCATACATTTTCTTCAAAACTGAAAATACAGACCTAGTACATAGGCTTGTGGAAATATTTAAAAACCTTTTTTACCACCATAACAAGATGAATTTGAATATGCCTAGAGGTATTGGTTTTGCAATTGAGTTAATAGCTACATTAGTGCTTATGGTGCTTGTTTACTATTTTATACGTGTAGCTAATAATCTTTCTTTTGCGCTTATATCCTTAATTTTAGGTCTTATCGTTATTTTTGGGTTACGACATATTATGCGTAAATCCGGTGTTAAGGTTTATCAAAGAAAATACAGAGGCGGTAGATTAAATACCTTAACTACCGATGGTAGAATACTTATGGCCGCTGCTTTGGGTTTTTTCTTTGCCGGCATACTGTTATTTATCGTTACAGAACTCATAGGTCCATTATCCACATATTTTCGTGTACCCTTTTTTGTTATATTATGGATTATTGGAGCCATTATCGGAGATACTATAAAAAAAGCGTTACAAAAAACAAAATTAGCTTTTTAACACACAAAATTGAAATATATCTATAGGTTTTTTAAAAAAATGTTACAGCGTATTAAATAGATTCAATATTTGTTGTTATCTTGCTCAAA
>WREZ01000171.1 GCA_009779045.1 Candidatus Bathycorpusculum sp.
GTTCATCGGTCGCAGAGTTTACATCGTTGTTACTAAAAACAAAGAAGAACTGTAAAAACTGTTAAACAAAAAATCAGAGACAACAACGCGTTACTGTAAAGTCAAGAGCTGAATACATACAAAGAATGTTGGTGGGGTGTTAGCGGTCTTTTGTGGGTGTTTCCCAGAGTTGCATTTTTTCTTTTTTCATTTCTGTGCGTTTGCGTTGGAGGTATTTGTAGACGGTTTTGTGTTCGCATCCTTCTATGATCATTTGGATTGCGTGTCGGGCGGCGTTGGCTTCTTCATAGTTGCCTATGATGCCTATGGTGTGGCCGTAGACGGTGACGTCTGCTTCGGTTAGTTCTTCTATTAGGCGACGTGTTTTTCCTTCTGAGCCTATGATGCGGCTTTTTATGCGTTTTATGTCGGTGTCTGAGCGTCCAAAGACTAGGCGTAAGTCTATTAAGTCAAAGACGTCGTCTTCATTTCGGATTAGACGGAAGGCTACGTCGGGGGCAAATCCTCGTCCGATGGCTGTTACAACATCTTTGGAGCGGAGAAGCATGGAGGGGTCTGTTTGTTCTTCCGTTAAGATAATGGTAACGCCGCCGTCTTGGCTGTCTATGTCTAGTTTTATTTTTAAGCGGTTTTCAATGTAGGTTTTTGTTTTGCCTTCAGGACCTAATAGTATGGCTATTCGGTCTTTTGGTATTCGAATAAAGGAGTCAAGGTTTGGCATGTTTTTTTCCTACGATTTGTTTTTGTAATTCTTCAACTGGTATGATATTTACATTTAACTTACTAAAGAACCTATTTAGGTTATTTAGGTCTCTTGTTAGCATGAAATTGGCTAGGGGGTGTTCAATGGAGACGGATTGTGACATGTCTATAATTATGGGTTTGTTTTTCCACATTAAAATATTATATTCACTTAGGTCACCATGTACTATTTTGGCTTTTTGATAAAGACGTTTTACATTTGTAATTAAAAGTTTGTATATACGTTCAGGATTTTCCGGAGGCGCTTCCTTTAGAGAGGGTGCGCTTTTACCGTCTTTACCTATGAACTCCATAACTAAAACATTACTTTTTACAATTAGAGGTTTTGGCACATTCACTTTAGCTTGAAGAGCTTCTTCAAGATTGCGAAACTCTTTTTGAGCCCAAATTGCAAATAAAGAACGCGTATCCCGTTTAACACTTTTAAAACGCGGGTCACCTTCAATATATTTAAGTATACCTTTTTTGAATTCTGCTGAAGAAGTCAAATAAATTTTTACAGCAAAATCTAAGCCCTCTTTATTTTTACCCCCATAAACACGTGCTTCTTTACCACTACTAATTACACCGTTAACCTCATAGAGTAAACCCGTCTTTAACAGATTAAACACAATAAGACGCGTAGTCTGATCAAAAACCTCTTCAACAGTAGCACGCTCATTTGCCCTATCATGACGTAAAATTTTATCTCTACGTTCTAAACGCTTCTCATTATGTTCCAAACGCTCCTGAGCCCTACGAGTCATAACAGTCATATACTAATAACAAATAGCATTTAAAAACATTTAAACAAAAAACACAAAACCACACTATACAACACCACACAATATATTAAAGCACCATTTAAAAATCTTACAAAACTCTACAATAACATGCCGAAATTTTACCAATGTATCCAACAAGCCGTCTTAATCAGATACATACTGTCGGATTTTTAAGTAAACTTACATATATCACCCGACATAGGTGTAGCCTGTATGGGTTACTTCACACATAAACTATAACATATAACAAAATAACTGTCGACTACTCAACAAAACCCTCTTTGTAAATGTCAACTACGTATAGACGTTAAAGATCTCTTTAACGTGCACCTTTTTTCTGTTTTAAGCATATGAAAACCAAACCTTATTTTGTAACCATTACATCATAAAAGGAGCAATAGTAAAAGGAAGGTTGACAGTATGGCATCTGAAAATGAAAAATTCAAATTTAATCCTGTTTACTTAGTGCCTGTACTTGCAAGTATGCTTTTTGGCCTTGGCTGCGCGTGGATTCTTAAACCTAAACAAGGATCTACTGCACCACCTATAGCACTTCCTGACAATGTAATCACCTTTCCCGACAACACCTTATCAGGGCCCTTGCTTAATGCAATTCTTTTCATAATTATAGTTACCATAAGCGCTACAACATTCTATTTCCTCCTTAAACAAAACAAAATAAAATTCATCAAAATAGTCCTTGGCATAGTTATGACATTAGCATCATCGATGCTCTGCATAATTTACCTCCTAACCCTCTTACTAAACACTCCATACTACAGCCTCACATTAATAATTGCCTTAACCATTTTAATTACAGCAATATTTGACTTAACCATATTCAAATACACCAAATTCCAAAGCATATCCGTCATAGCCTTAGGCGGAGCATACGGCGCAGTATTTAGCTACTTACTATCCCCCATACCATACAGCACCATAGCCATACTAATTGCCCTTGCAATATATGACATATTTGCCGTATACCGCGGCCCCGTAGGAAAAATCGCCCAATCCGGCATAGACAAACTCAACGGATTAAGCTACTCCTTCAAAGACATACAAATGGGCCTAGGCGACCTATTCTTCTACACTGTACTAATGTGCTTTATGTACTTCAACTACCCAAGCAGCCTCTTACCAACCATAATGGCCATCATAGGCATATGCATAGGAACAACAATCACATTCTATCTACTAGACAAAAAAGGAATATTTCCAGGACTACCCTTCCCCATAGCCATAGGACTAACCCTGGGATTTGTCACAACACTATTTATCTAACCACCAAACACACGCTTACTACACTATAAATACTGCTCAACATAAGCAGTCGGCACACCCATACGAGCCGCAGTTGCACCTACAGATAAACCACTAGCAATAAACCGTTTAACAACAACACCCATATCCTCACCCACTTCAATAATATGACGATCCGGATCATAGAAACGAACAACACGCTGCCCCCAAGGATGCTCATGCAACGCATGAACATAAAAAACATCCCCTCTACCACTTAACAATTTACAAAAACCCTCAATATCCTCCACCTCAAAATACAATTCACCCGCATTACCACCAAATATAACCTCACTCTCACTTTTTTGAATAAACACTTTCCAAGTATCAATTGTCTGAAGAGATATACCCCCAGTCAACGTCACATTAGCACCCAAATCCGATACAACATTAAGACCCAATACCTCACTATAAAACCGCTTAGACACATCAATATCCCTAACAGAAAGTAACACACCTAAATACTTCACGACAAACGCATGAAAATTTAGCCGATAGTTTGTGCAGTGTTTAACTGCCTTAAGCCTTATCATTTAAACAAAAACATCAAATATATATGTATTGAAATCTAGTATCTTACTAGACAATA
>WREZ01000172.1 GCA_009779045.1 Candidatus Bathycorpusculum sp.
ATAAAAAATAGATTAAAAATAAGTGAAATTTTAAGAGGAAAGCAATAGAATTGCTTTTGCTAAATCGCCACCACAGTCTTCAAGAGCAGCTTTGGCTTTCTCAAGACTTTTTCCAGTTTGATCGGCTACAAGTTGCACATCTTCATCAGTAAACGCAGGCTTTACAGGAGCAGCCGCAGCAAATTGACCAGGCGCTTGTTCAGATACTTGCCCTCCAATAACTTGATACATTTTTTGCCCCTGAACTTGCAAAATCGCAACCTCAGGCTCATCAATAACTATATCTTTTGATGGGGTTCTTATGATAACTTGAGCAACATCTTCAACGCTATCCATATTCATACCCATGCGTTGCATCATGCGTTTTTGTTCACGAGGATTCATACGTCTATGCATACAGAATATCCCTTCAATACATGTACTTTACATTAGAACCTCATAAACTTAACCCATCCACTAAACAACAAATACTGAACCAAAAAAGAAAAAATAACAACAACAAAGATTACAACCACGACAAATCAATTATTACAAAAACTCATAAAACTGACGAAATATAAAGAGTACAACTATCACAAGATAAAAAACAGGAAATAAAATATTGTTTAGAAAAATCATTTGTTAATAAGCTAAAGAAGGCAACAACGTGTGTATAGTAGACGAATCGTAAATATTTAGTAGCAAATATAGTGTTTTTATTTGAATGAGGACACGCATTATTAACAATATTTTGATGTTGGTAAGGTTGAGAGTTAATGATACAAATAGAATGTTATTCTTTGCTGTTTATGCCGTGTCGTACTTTAACGGCGACGCCGGTTTTGAATTTGCGTATTTCTGGTGCGGAGAGGGCTGCACGTCCTACGGCTAAGAGTTGTCGGTTTTGGTCGATTATGATGACTTCGTCTTTTGCGCGTATATCATCGTCTGCTTGAATAACGTGGACTGCAAATACGTCGCCGCCTTCTGCAATGTATTTTGATACATCATTTTGTAGTATGATAAAGCCTTTGGCTTGGGGAATGTTTTCAACTAAGTGTTTGGCTGCTTTTATGCTTAGGGAAAATAGGCTATCAGTTGGTCTGAGGGTGGCTAAGCGTTCTCCGTTGAGGTTTATGAAACGTATTCGGCCGGTGCGTTTTGAAAGTTCAAATGTTACGTTTTCGGGGAAGAGTTTTTCTCCTACGTTTTTTCCGAATTGGTAGTCTGCTATGCTGCGGATTTTGTCAAGTTGGTTTTCCACTGTATACTTCACCGTGTTTGGGAGTTTTATTTTCGATAAGTATAAACTTATCATAGTAAATATTTAATTTAAAGGTGAAGTATCGTGAGATGCGAAGTTTGTGGACGCAAAATACATGGCGACCCCATTCGGGCAAATATTGAAGGCGCAAAATTGACTGTTTGTGCTGAATGTGCTAAACACGGCAAAATTATTTATCCAGACGAAGAAAAACAAGCACCCAAATCACCCTTTCTAATTATTACGCCAGGATCAGGTTCTACTTCAACTGCAATAAAGACAGGAGGAGCAGTTAAACCTAGAAGACCCACTCAAAAGGCGGCGCCAAAGAAGTTGAACCTTACGGTGAAAGTGGAAATTACTCAAGAGTTAATTGCAGACTATGCAGCGTTAATTCGTGTTGCAAGAGAAAAAATGGGTTTCTCTCATGAAGACCTGGGCTTAAAAATTAACGAACGCGCCTCTGTATTAAGACATATTGAATTAGGTAAAATGGAACCAAACAATTTGCTTGCCAACAAACTTGAGCGCCTCTTAAAGATAAAACTTCTTGTGCCCATAGAAGAGGAAGAAAAACCAACTTCAACCTCGGCATCAGGCAAAAATCAAGAGATAACTTTGGGTGATATCGTTGAAATTGACAGCAAAAACTCGGAGGAACCCAAAGGACGAAAGCTATCATAGCTCAAAGACGCTTAAATAGGGAAGCATCAAGTCTTGAAGAACTAAAAGATTTGGCTCAATCAGCAGGATATACCATAGTTGGCACTCTTGAACAAACTCGACCTCCAGACGCAAGATACCAAATTGGTGCAGGAAAAGTCGAAGAACTCGCCAATTTAGTAAAAGAAACAGGAGCAAATAAAGTAATTTTTGACAATGCTCTACGTATGATACAAAACTATAATTTAGCCAAAGCCACTAAAGTAGAAGTTATTGACCGTTTTCAACTTATTTTAGAAATTTTTGCTCGTCGTGCCACAACCACAGAAGCTCAACTGCAAATTCAGTTGGCAACATTACGAAATGAGCTTAAACATGCCAGAGAAAAAGTTCGTCTATGCAGAGGCAGTGAACAACCAGGCTTCATGGGATTAGGTGTATATGAAGCAGACGTTTACCGAGACGCTATAAAACTACAAGTCCAAACAATCCTCAAAAAAATCGCAGCCATCCGCACAAAACGTGTCCTACAAAGAAAAAGGCGCATAGAACTAGGTTTCCTATCCATCTCATTAGCAGGATACACAAGCGCAGGCAAAAGCACTCTCTTTAACGCTTTAACCGAAGCAGACACCATGGTTGACCGCACCTTATTCACTACACTCTCAACCACAACACGAATAATAGAGTTTTCTAACCGCAAATTCCTATTAACTGACACCGTAGGCTTTATCGACCGCTTACCAATCTCACTAATAGAAGCCTTCCACTCCACACTTGAAGAAACAATATACTCGGACTTAATCATTTTAGTCGTAGATTTAAAAGAACCAAACGAATTAATTGAAAAGAAAATCAACATCTGCCAAGATACAATCAACAAATTGGGCGCTGGCAGTATTCCCCAAATAACTGTACTAAACAAAATTGACCACCTAAGTCCCGAAGAAATACAACAAAAATTTGACATATTAAAGAGTAAAATCCAAAATCCCATTTTAATTTCAGCAAAAAAACACACAAACCTTGATGCGTTAAAGTCGCACATTGTTAGGATTTTAGAAAATTATGTGCAAGGCAGCTTTTCAATACCATTAACAGGAGAAGTAATGCCATTTATGTCATGGGTTCATGAAAAGGCTGAAGTTAAAAAAGAAGAATTCTTAGTGGACCATGTAGAGGTTAATTTTGAAGCTAATCCGCAGATTGCTGAACAAATAAGAAGAAAAGTGGAAAAATTCAATGGAAAATACACCCAACCAATTAATGGATAGTAAACAGAAAATTGTTGTTCTACGATGGGGTCATCGTATCCATAGGGATTCACGTTTAACTACGCATTGTGCTTTAACGTCACGTGCTATGTGTGCGTCAGGTTTTATTCTTGCAGATATTGAGGATAAATCTATAGAAAAAACTGTAAAGGCCATTACGAAGCATTGGGGAGGTAATTTTACCTTTGAAATGGGA